>NZ_JBIUCF010000025.1:0-193835 GCF_044593615.1 Nonomuraea sp. NPDC051941 | reverse complement strand
CGATCGCCGACCGCTCTGATACCGGGCTGTCGCCGTCCTGACGCCGCCGCTGACATCCGGCGGGCCTCTTGCGTGCGTTCAGGGCGAGGCCGGCGACTGACCCTCGCCAGTGGTGTCGGGGTGGCCGACCATCACCGGCATCACGTACCGGGTCCCGGTAGCAACAGAGCAGAATCCAACGGACCCAACCCTGACCTGCGGTGACGTGGCTTTCCCGCCGAGGCGGAAGAGCACTCGCACCGGCTACTTGAGCTGGAGTCCTTCGTGGCGGGCGACGCGCTCCGCGTGGGCCTGTTCGACGGCGTCGGGGTAGCGCTGGGCCGTCTCGTGTTCCGCGAGAGCGCATTAGACGGCCCGCTGGTAAGAGTCGAGTCATATGGCCCAAAGGATCGGCGTTTCCGCTGGTCACAGCGCGTGAGAAGTCCTCGGTGTGGCCCGGGGTTCGGTCTGGGTAGCCCGGGGCCAGGTTCAGGGAGAAGCCCAGCCTTAATGCCTGGGCACTTACCGTCGTCCTCATTACCTCGTGGAAGAGCCGTTCTCTACGAGAAACCGCCGTGGGACTCTGCCAGTCCGCCTGATGATCCAGGCGACGGCTCGGGTGCGCCAGCGGCGCCTATATGTCAGGTGCCGCATCTCGTCAGCTGGGTGCTGGCCGGGCAGGCTGTGCTTGGTAGCTCGCTGATCAGCCCGCTCGATCAGTGCCTCTGCCGCCGCCATGCCGTAAAGATCGTCCAGGGCGGAGTTGGTCGCCAGCGCGGCCAGGTGGGCAGAGCCCTGTACATCATCCAGTTCGGCCAGTGATCCTGCCGCCGCCACGCGGTAGAGATCGTGCAGGTTGGTGTCGGCAGCCAGCGTGGCGAGCAGGCCGGTAGCTCGCCCTCTGTCCAGTTCGGCCAGCTCCCGTGCGGCTGTGACGCGGTCGCCGCCGTGCACGGTGGAGTCGGCGGCCAGTGCGGCCCAAACCTCAGTGGCCCGCTGATTGGTCAGTTCGGCCAGTGCCTCTGCCGCTGCCACGCGGTCAAAGTCGTGCAGGTTGGGGTCGGCAGCCTGCGCGGCGAACAGACCAGCGGCTCGCTCGTCATCCAGCCCGGCCAGTTCCCGCGCGGCCCTGACACGGCTGTGGCCGTCCAGGATAGGGTCGGTGGCCAGCGCAGCCAGGAGATCGGAACCCTGCGGCCTATCCAGTTCGGCCAGTTCTCGCGCTGCCGTGGCCCGGGTGGTGCCGGGCAGGGCAGCGTCGCTGGCCAGTGCGGCCCACACTTTCACGGCCTGCCTGCCATCCAGTTCGGCCAGTTCTCGCGCCGCTGTGATCCGTCTGTCCCCGGCCAATGCGGGGTCGCCGACCAGCGCGGCCCACACTTCGGCCGCTCGCGGGTCGGCCAGTGCGGTGAGCGACTGCGCGAGCGTAAGGCGGTCGCCGTCGCGCTGGGCCGGGCCGGTAGCCAGCGCGGCCAGCAGATCGGCAGCTCGTGAATCACTCAGGCTGACCAGGGACAAGGCCGCTGAAACGTGGTCCCGCGTGTCCAAAGTGGGGTCGGTGGCCAGTGCGGCCAGGAGATCGGAGCCTCGCGGGTCGTCCAACTCGGCCAGCTTCCATGCCGCCGTGATGCGGCTCTTACCGTTCAGGGCTGGGTCGACGGCCAGTCCGGCCAGCAAATTGCGGCCTTGCCCGTCGCTCATATTCGCCAGCGCCCTCGCGGCATCGACACGGACGTGGCCGGCCCTTGCGGGGTCGGCGGCCAGCCGATTCAGGGTGCCGGTGGCTGTGTCGATGATCTGCGGGGCCAGCGTGAGACCATCTGCGGCGAGCTGTGCGATGTACTCGGCGCCGATGCTCCAGCCCGCCGAGCGGTGCAGAGCCGTGGTAAGCCGTGGTGGTGCATGAGGAGGCGGCTTTCCCAGCGGGCCGCCCAGCCAAGCGGCGATGAGGAAACGGTCATAAGAGGACAAACCAGCCAGGCCCGCGGTGCCTCGCCAGCCGCACAGATACCAGGACGCCTGCCTGTTGAGCCGGGCGTCGGCGACCACGTGGTGGGCGGCCAGGAACTCGCCGATGGTCTGGTGGATGAAGGTGTAGGTGCCGCCGCGTGCGGAGACCAGGCCGGTACGGCGGAGCAGGTGCTCGCGCCGTGCTGTCCAGTCAAGCGGAGGCATGCCCGGCGGGCCCAGGCCGTCGGTGGCGTGCAGCACCTCGGCCAGCAGATCAGACTCCGGATCGTCGTCCCAGCCATGCCGGTGATGCCGCCGGGCGGCGATGCGGCCCAGGGCGGCGAGGATCGCATCTGGCAGCTCGGGTATGTCGGGATCGTTCAGGCGTTGCCGTAACAGATGCTGGAAGTTCTGGTAGATGCTGGAGCGGTCGTGCGGCAGTGCCCGGCTTGGTCCGGCGGCGTGGAGCTGGCACAAGATGGTGGCCAGCAGCGGAGTGCGGGCCAGCTGCGCCAGGGGCGGCCGCATCGCCTGGGCGAGGAAGCCGTGCACCGCCGCCTCGGGGTCAGGTAGCTGCGCGGGGTCCAGGTCATGGGCGGCGCGCATCCAACCTTCGGCGAAGGACCGCAGTTGCCTGGGCTCAAAGGGCAGCAGCTCATAGACGCGTAGGTGTAGGTCCCGCTCCAGCGGTCCCAGCTCTTGTTCGGGGAGCGGGCGGCTGGTGAGCACGAACCGGTAAGGGCCGGCGCGATGTTCGCCCAGCAGCTGGGTCAGCTGGAGGCGCTGCCGTACGTCGGTGATCTCGTCGAAGCCGTCTAGCAGGACCAGCCAGCGAGAGGCAGGGCGGGGCGGGCGGTCGAAGACGTCCGCGGTCAACGGTGGTACCCGCCGCCCGGACAGCTCGTCACGCGCTGCGGCGGCAAGCTGCTCGGCGAATGACAATCCGCGCCGAGTCAGGTAGGCGGCGGGCACATAGACAGGAACCTCGCCAACGGTGGCCTCGCCATTCCCTGTGGACGCGGCCAGGGTGATCAGGACATGGCGCAGCAGACTGGACTTGCCCGCACCGGGCCCGCCCAGCAGCAGCACGTCATGATCGGCCGACACGACCGTCTCGGCTGTGAGCCGCACTGCGGGCGAGCCGGAAAACGCACCAGGAGCGTAAGAGGTGTCCGCACCGGCCTCTACGCCGGTCGCACGGCTGGCGTGCTCCTGGTCGGGGGTGAGCCGTGGCCGGCTCCGCTGCTGCACGTACACCTGCGACAGCGGCGGTAAGCGGGCGCCGGGCAGCACGCCTGGGTAGGGATGAGCCTCGGCGGCGCGGCGAGCGGCATCCAGATAGGCCTCCAGCCACGGCTCATTTCGAGGGGTGTCGCGGGCCGCGCGCCACCACGACAACCAGGCCCGGTCATCCAGCAGGCCCCCGGTTATCTCGCCGGCGTCAAGCCGACCCTGCTCTTGCTGCCTGCGCAGGGCCTCCAGCAACGCCTTGATCACCGCCTCCAGGACGGTTTGATCCTGCGGAAGGTCCGCACCGGTGGACCACGCGCTGATCCGCTTGCGATCGACGACGATCCTCCCCCCGCCGCCGAGGGCCTTCCGGGCGGCGCCACCACCGGTGATGTTCATCCGGTGTTCGAGGATCGCAGTGGCCCGCTGGGCGATCTGGGTGTTGCTGCGGCCGCACAGTCGCAGCCCTTCGCCGAGCCGGTCGGCGAACCAGCGGCGTGGGTCGCCTCGCTGGCCGGTCATCCGTTGCCGCCCACGAACGTCTGGCCGGGTCCGGTCCGGACACTTTCCTCCACCTGGAAGCAGGGCGCTGACCTGCGGACTGTTTTGCAGGCCGAGGAGATCGAGCAGGACGCCGCCAGCGCACAGCCGCATGCTCGCCGCATGAGCTTCGTTGATCTCCTCACCGATCTGGTGCAACTGGCCACCGCCGTGACGGCGCTGACGACCGCCATCCAGGACGCCCGCCGGCGGCGTGACCGCGGCCGGCCCGACGCGTCCCCGGAGGACGGTTGACCCAGGACTGCGCGGGCGGCATGTGTCATCGCACCGACCGGGCTCGAGCGATCTCCACCGCGGGGTGTCATAACGCCCATCCCACCACGACCAGCCCTCCGGGCAGATCAATCAGCCAGGGAGGATCGGACCGGGTTTTGGTGCTAGAAAGTTGATCTTGACGACGATTCGGTGACGTCGGCTGTTTGCCCTGGTTGAGCGCCTTAACGTGCCTGCTCATGCCTCATATGAGGTCTACGGGGGGCAGGGCCGGAGTGTGCCGATGGCCACGCCTGCCTCCTGAATTTCGGTTCAGCGGTCCGGCCCGCCGAGGCGGCGTTCAGCGCGGGATTGCCCAGTCCGGCGCCCAGGTCCCGGCGGCGCCGTGGCCGGCCGCCGTGGCGGCGAGGTGGGCGCGGAGGGTGGCCAGCGCGGGGTGGGGGTTGTCGCGGTGCCACAGGAGCGAGTGCGGGTAGACGGGCGTGGGGTCGGTCACTGGGATGCGGCGCAGGCCGTGGCCGGCGGGCCAGACGAGGCGGGTCTGCTCTCCCATGAAGGTGGCCAGGGCCGGGGTGTCGGCGATGGTGTCGAGGAGCGCGTCGGAGCCGAAGTTGGGGCCGGTCGCCTCGATGGTGAGGCCGAACTCGGCGACGAGGTCGTCGTAGTAGGCGGCCCACTCGGTTCCGGGGACGAGGCCGGGCATCCAGATCCGGTGCCCGGCGAGCTGGGTCAGGGTCACCGACCGGGCGCCCGCCAGCGCGTGGGCGGGCCCGGTGAGGAGCTGGAGCTGCTCGTCGAGCACCCGGACGGACTCGATGTCCTCGGAAAGGGGCCGGCCGGGCATGGCGACGGCGCGGAAGGACGCGTCGATCGCACCGGACCGGATGGCGGCGAGGGCCGTCTCGATGTCGAACAGCATCACCACGTCGAGGTCGATCTCGGGGTGCGCGCGGTGGAAGCCGCGCATCAGGCCCGATGCCGCGCTGCGTGAGGTGATCATGTCGACGCGCAGCGGACGGCTGTCGGTACGCACGGACGCGACCGCGCGCTCGGCGACGCGCAGCAGCTCGCGGGCGTGGGGCAGGAACGCCTGCCCGTCGATGGTGAGCTCGGCGCCGCGCGGCGTGCGGGTGAACAGCCGCACGCCGAGGTTGCGCTCCAGCGCGGCGATGCGTTTGGAGACGGCCTGCTGGGTGACCGCCAGCTCGGCGGCGGCCTCCTGGAACTGCCCCGCGTCGGCGGCGGCGACGAAGGTCCGGACGGTGTCGAGGTCCATGCGGACACACTCTACAGATACAACTGTTCGTTGTAGCTGAAGGCCCTGAAGTTGTTTGATCCCCTGGTGCGGCGCGCGCTTTGATGCATGCGATCACAAATCAGTTGTGCGAGCGAGTGGCGAGGAGCGGCGGGCATGCGCAGCGGGAACCGGTTGGGGCGGCAGTTCGGGTGGCTCTGGGGAGCGTTCGGGACCAGCGCGGTCGGCACGTGGCTCGCCTTCGGCGCGTTCCCGCTGATCGCGATCCAGGTGTTGCACGCCGGGCCGGCCGAGGTCGCGGCGTTGTCCTCGGTGGGGGCTCTGGTGGGCGCCGCCGTGGCGGTGCCGCTGGGCCCGTGGGTGGAGTTCCGCCGCAAGCGGCCGGTGCTGATCGGGATGGACCTGGTGCGGTTCGCGGCGCTGCTGACGATTCCCGCCGCGTTCGCGCTCGGCGTGCTCTCCTTCGTCCAGCTCCTGCTGGTCTCGGTCGTCGTCGCGGCGGCCGACATCACCTTCCGTGCCGCCTCCGGCGCCTACCTGAAGACGTTGCTGCCGGCCGAGGACTTGCTCGTCGCCAACGCCCGCTTCGAGTCGACGGCCTGGACGACCACGGTCATCGGACCGCCGCTGGGCGGTGCCGCGATCGGGCTGCTCGGTCCGGTGGTGACGGTGGTGGCCGACGCGGTCAGCTACCTGCTCTCGGCCCTGTGCATCCGCGCGGCGGGCGGCCAGGAACCGAGGCCCGAGCGCCGGCAGGCCGCGCGCATGCGGGCCGGGGACCTGCTCGACGGATGGCGGTACATCCTCGCCGACGCGACGCTGCGTCCGCTGTTCTTCAACACCGCCCTGTTCAACGGCCTGCTGATGGCCACCGACGCGCTGCTGGCCGTCCTGATGCTCGGCCGGCTCGGGTTCACACCGTGGCAGTACGGCCTCGCCTTCGCCGCGCCCGCGATCGGCGGGCTGTTCGGTGCGCGGCTGGCCCGGCCGCTCGTCACCCGGTTCGGGCAGCACCGGGTCCTGGTCGTGGCCGGGACGCTGCGCGCGATCTGGCCCGCCGGGCTGGTCTTCCTGGGGCCGGGGACCGGCGGGCTGCTGCTGGTGATGGGCGTCGAATTCGGGCTGATCTTCTGCTGCGGGGTTTTCAATCCCGTCTACGCCACCTACCGCCTCGATCGCACCGCGCCCGACCGGATCACCCGCACGCTGTCCGCCTGGACGGTGACGACCAAGGCCTCGACCGCGCTCCTGACGGCCGCCTGCGGCGTGCTGGGCGGCCTGCTCGGTCCGCGCACGGCCATCGGCCTGGCCGGCGTGCTCCTGCTGGCGACCCCGTTGCTGCTTCCCCGGCGCGCCGCGGCGCCCCTCGCCGAGCCGGAGCCGACACCCAGCCGCACCTAACGGGCCGCCAACGTGTAGTCGGCCCCGGCACGCGATCTCGCGTGCCAGGGCGCCCCTCATCACCCAAGGAGAGAAAAATGACCGTCACACCCCCGGCGCTGGACCCCCGGACGGCCGCACTGCTCATCATGGATTACCAGCAGGGAATCCTGGCCTCGCTCCCCGGCCTGGCCGACCCGGAATCGCTGCTGTCACGAGTGGCCGGTGCCATCGCCGACATGCGAGCGCACGGCGCCGCCATCGCCTACGTGCGGGTCGGATTCACCGAAGCCGACTGGGCGGCGATCCCACCGGCCAACAAGACCTTCTCTTTCCTCGGCCAGCAGCACCTCATGCACCACGAGGAGCCCGACAGCGCCTTTCACGATCAGCTTGCCCCGGAGCCCGGCGACATCACCGTCCGCAAGACCCGCTACGGCGCGCTGTCTACGACAGACCTGGACCGGCAACTGCGGGATCGCGGAATCACCACCCTGGTCATCGCCGGCATCGCGACCAGCGGCGTCGTACTGTCCACCGTCGCTGATGCCGCCGACCGCGACTACCAGCTCTACGTCCTCTCCGACGGCGTCACCGACCCGGACCCGCAAGTCCACCAGACCCTGATGACCAGCGTTTTCCCGAGACTGGCCCACATCATCGACACCGCCGAACTGCGGTCGCTCCTGCACGAAAGCCATCGTGATCGGGCAAAGACCGGCAGGGCATAACCGTCAATGATGATCAGCGACCGTTAGGGGATCGCGTCAGCGGCCAGGCCTCGGTTCTGGCCGCTGACGATATGTGACTGCCTCGCTCCCAGAGCATCTTTTCGGCTCGTGGGGTCGTGCTCGCAGAAATGAGGAGTTCTGACACCCTTGTGCAGGGTTGGGCTCGCCCTGCGCCCCGTCAGCGGCGGGTCGCGGTCCTGCTGCCAGCGGGCCAGGGCCTCGGGGGAGACGCGAGCGTACTTGGCGAGGGACGTGACGGAGGTGTGGGCGGAGTAGGCCTGCAGGGCGGAGGTGGCGGGTGTTTCCCCAGGACGGCACCGGGGGAGCGCGGCTGGATCTAGCGGGCAGGAGAAAGAAGCCCTGCGTCACACGGCCACCTACATGACGGCTCCATGGTGTCGTACGCGTGGGCGGCTCCGGCGGCCGCGTCCGCCGGCGTCGACCGTCGCCCTTCGCCGACACCCAGCTCCTTTTGATCTTTGCTCACCAAGCTGACGAGACAGCTCGGACATAAGTGCCCGAGTACGGGCCGCGCAGGAGCACTGACCAGACAGACCTTGGTCGCCGACGGCCTGTCCAGCAAGGAGATCGCCGTCCGGCTCTTTCTCAGCCCGCGGACGGTCGAGGATCACCTCTAAAGGATCTATCCGAAGGTAGGTGTCGGCACCCGTACTGAACTGACGTCCCTAGTAGTTCTACAGAAGGCACCAGTAGCGGGACAGGACATGCTTTGAACATGCCTGAGAACAACATCTGGAGCGAAGAGTTCGGCGCCGCCACGGACGCGCCGATCCTGCTGATCATGGGTTCGATGTCGCAGGGCGTCCTGTGGCCGGACGCGTTTATCGGCAGGCTGACGGCCGGTGGCCGGCGCGTGATCCGATACGACCACCGCGACACCGGCCGCTCGGACACCATCGACTTCGACAAGGAGCCTTATACATGGGACGACATCAAGAACGACGTACTGCGGGTGATGGACGCGCATGGCCTGGACAGCGCTCATCTGGTCTGCCACTCGGCGGGCGGGCTGCTCGGCCAGCTGATCGCGGTGGAGCGGCCGGAGCGGGTGCGCACACTCACCGTCATCGGCTCTTCGCCGCTCGGCGGCGCTGAGGGCGCGGTGATCATGCGGGCGTTGATGGGCGAGCCGCAGCCCGAAGGCAGCCTGCCACCGCCAGCGCCGGAGTTCGTCGAGTTCTTCCGTGCGCTGGTCACGAGCCCGCCGCCCGCCAGCCGGCGCGAGCAGATCGACCTCATGATCGCCGAGCAGCGCGTCCTGCACGGGACGGGGTTGCCCTTCGACGAGGACGCCGCCCGCCTGCTGCAAGAACACATCTACGACCGGGCCCGCGATCTGTCCGCCGTGGCCAATCACCGCCGGGCCGCGGCGGCGAACCCGGACTTCGAGCCGGTGGGCGTCCTGGACCAGATCAAGGCGCCGACCCTGGCCGTCGAGGGCACCTGCGAGCCCGCCAAACCCGGTCACAGCGCGCTCATCGCGGAGCGGATCCCAGGGGCGCGGCTGATGATGGTGGAGGGGATGGGGCACACGCTGCCGGTGGAGGTGCACGAGGAACTGGCGACGGCGATCCTCGCGCATACGGCGACATGATCGCCCTGCCCAGGGCCTGGGCGCCGCCCCTGAGCGGGGCGGCGCCGGGCTTCAAGGAATGACCGGACATTTGGCTCAAATGATGACAAAGGACTTTAGCTTATGCCGATGATCTCCTACCGCCCTACCGTTCCGGCCGACCTCGACCACGTGACCAGGTGGAGCGTGGCCGAGCCCGTCGGCTGGATCCCCGCCGACCGTTACCTCGCAGATCTGGCCGAGAACATGTACCGGCCGGAATGGACGTGGATCGCCGAGGTTGACGACCAGGTCGTGGGACGGGCGCTGTGGTGGGGGCCGAAGGACAGTGCACACCCGGTAGCGCTCGACTGCCTCGACGTGGATCCCGCCATGGGCGACCGCGCCGCCATCGCCGCCGAGCTGATCAGGGCCGCGCTGACCGGATTCCCGCAGCCGGTGCAGTACGCGATCAAGGCAGCCGGCGGCTGGCGCGACGATCCGGCCACCTCGATGGCCGTGGAATGGCGGCGGGCGGCAGCACACGCGGCCGGCCTCACCCGGGAAGTGGAGCGGCTGCAGTTCGAGTGGACACCCGCCGA
Source organism: Nonomuraea sp. NPDC051941 (assembly GCF_044593615.1). Classification (NCBI taxonomy): domain Bacteria; kingdom Bacillati; phylum Actinomycetota; class Actinomycetes; order Streptosporangiales; family Streptosporangiaceae; genus Nonomuraea; species Nonomuraea sp. NPDC051941. The sequence goes on along the minus strand of NZ_JBIUCF010000025.1, from coordinate 184,361 downwards.
CGGGGTGCCCCCGGCGACCGGCGTGCTGCGGTTCGCCGAGGCGTCCGACGAGGAGTTCCTGACGGTATTCACAAGAATCGCCGACGGCAGCCTGGACGCCCAGACTCGTGCGAACTTGGCAGCCAAGGGCGTGGACGCGACCGCGCGCGAAGAAATGGACTTCTATCTCAGGGCGCCGGGCAAGCGGGAGTGGTGGCGGATCGCCTATACGCACGAGGGCGAGGTGGCGGGAATGGCGATCCCCTCGGCAACGCCGTACAACGTGAACGTCGGGTATCTCGGGGTGGTCCCGGAGTTCCGGGGGCGCGGCTACGTGGACGAGATACTCGCCGAGATCACCCGCATCCACGCGGCCAACGGAGAGCTCCGCATCACCGCCACCACCGACGTGGGCAACGCGCCGATGGCGCCCGCGTTCGGGCGCGCCGGATACCGCAACACGGAGATCCGGATCAACCTGTCCAACGACCTCCGGCCCTAAGGGCAGCTACCCAGATCAGGCGCCAAGCCAGATCACTACGGGTGCCACCGGAATACGGCGGAAACGGGCCGCGCTCTTGATCGCCGGTCGTTGAACTCCTGACTTCACGCTGGGGCGTCGATCGATCGGAAGGCGTACCCGACGTTTGCGCGGGCGGTATCGGCGCGGGAGTTGGCGGAGGTGTTCACTCCGTCGGCGGCCGAGGTGGAGTGGACTCGCAGCAAGACGCAGGATGATCAGCATCTGCCGGCGTTGCCGGTGGTTGAAGGCCTGTCAGCGGTTGGGATATTCCCCGAAGCTCAAGGACGTCCCCGCAGTGGTCTTCGAGCACATCCGAGAGATGATCGGCCTGCCGGAGGGGTGGTGCTGGAGGAGCTGGTTCGCGCCGAGTGCGAGCTGCCCGGCTACACGACGCTGGATGAGATGACCAAGAAGATCCGCACCGAGGTGAACCGCGGATTCTTCACGATGGTGTCCAGCCGGGTCGACGCCGGAGCCCGGCGAGGCCGGCCCGGCTGCTGCTGGTCGACCCCATCACCCGGCGCAGCGCGTACGACGGGTTGCCGGCCACCATCTCGCCGTACATCACCCACGTCATCCGCCGGTTCGGCAACTGGATCCTCAACCTGACCCTGCCGGCCGCCAACCCCACCACCCGACTCGACCTCGAGTCGCAAGTCCTCTTAGCCTCATAACCGGCGGCTCGTTCGCCGCTGCAGGTGTTCTTCGGCACCGAAGGGCTGCGGATGACCCAGCAGGCCTACGCCGAGCGGCTCAAGACGTGGGCCGGCTGGGAGGACCTGTCAGCGGCCGCTCACTGCCTGCTTGGCCTGCTGACTGTTCGGCCCGGACGTCCCGCGGCGTCCGGGCCGCGGTCAGCCACAGGCCGGTGAACACGGCGCAGGCCAGCGTCACGGCGCCTGCCGCGAGGAAAGCGCTGTTGAGGCCGGACTCGAAGGAGGCTCCGCCGGACTCCCGCGTGTGAACGATCGCCCCGAGCACCGCCACGCCGAGCACCGCGCCGATCTGCCGGGTGGTGCTGCTGACGCCCGAGGCGAGGCCGCCTTCCTGCGGGCTGACCGCCTGGATGGCGGCCCCGGTCAGCGGCGACATGGTGAGAGCGAACCCGATGCCGACGACCGCCAGCCGCCACCACACGTTCCCGTAGCCGGTATCGGCGTGGACGAAGCCCAGCGCCAGCAGCCCCAGCCCGGCCAGTGCCAGGCCGATGCTGACGACGACGCGGAAGCCGTACCTGGCCGCGAACCGGCCCGCGTACGGGCTGACGATCACCATGGCCAGCGAGGTGGGCAGGGTCCGCAGCCCGGCGACCAGGATGGAAGTGCCCTGGACGTACACGAAGAACTGGGAGAAGAAGAACGACGACCCCATCAGCGCGAACCCGACCACGACCATCGCCGTGTTGGACGCCGTGAACAGCCGCTGGTGGAACAGCCGGAGCGGCAGCATCGGCGTCGACACACGACCCTCGGCCACGACGAACGCGGCCAGGAGCACCAGTCCGGCGGCGAAGCTGCCCAGGATCACCGGCGAGGTCCAGCCTTGGGAACCGCCCTCGATCAGGCCGTAGGTCACAGCGCCCACGCCCGCGACGGACAGGACCGTGCCGGGGACGTCGATCGGCGGTGCGCTCGGGTTGCGGGACTCCTCCAGCACGCGCAGCCCGGCCAGCAGCAGGACCGCCCCGATGGGCACGTTGACCAGGAAGATGGCGGGCCAGCCGAAGGACTCCACCAGGATCCCGCCCGCCAGTGGTCCGGCGGCCAGGCCGATGCCGCTGAACCCGGCCCACAGCCCGATCGCTCTGACGCGCTCCCTCGGGGCGGGATACGCGGCGGCGAGCAGCGCCAGTGAGGCGGGGCTCAGCGCTGCGGCCCCGACGCCTTGCAGCACCCGCCCGGCGATCAGCCAGCCGATCGAGGGCGCGAGCGAACACACCACCGACGCGGCCGTGAACACCACCACCCCGGCCAGGAACACCCGCCTGCGGCCGAACCGGTCGGCGAAGACGCCGCCCGACAGCAGCAGCATGGCCACCAGCAGCACGTAGGCGTCGACGATCCACTGCAGGCCGGTCAGCCCGGTGTGGAGCCGCTGCTGCATGTCAGGCAGGGCGGCGCCGACGATCGTGTTGTCGAGCAGCACCATGAACTGACCTGCGCAGGTCAGGGTGAGCAACGCTTTCACGCGAATCTCTCCTCAAGCAGTTGATTACTGGTCTCACGCCTTTGAACGCGGTCAATGGTGTGCGGGATCTTCTCGATGCTCGGCCACTGGTTCGCGCCCGCTTCGCCGACCTGGGCGACCAGCGGTTCTGGCGCACCGACCTGCACCCCTGGCAGCTGCGGGCCGCTGGGAGTGATCGCCCGCAACGGACACCCGCACACAGATCTCGTTGATCACCTTGTCGTCCCGCTCGATGCGGGCGGTCGCCTCGTCGGTAAGTTCTGCCGAGGTCACTTCACGCGCACGCATGGCGGCCGCGAGTTCTTCGGCCGATCGGAAAGTCGATTCCATGAATGTGCACCCTAATGGCCTGCCACAGGTGCTCGAAAAGTCGAAAAAACTGCTTCCGAGATGTCGCGTCCCAGGTCAGTGGGGTTAGCGATGGGGAGGACATAAAATGGCCCTCCGCACAATGAGATAGATGTCTCCATGCTCATCGGTGCAAGGCCATAGCGAGCGGGATTTGTCCAGTAGCGGAATAACCCCTTTAAAATCCAGCTACCCCATCGCTACTTGTGGCTGGGGTCAGTTTCGGGAATAGGACGCCGGGTTGGTTGCGGGATGACTGTTGTTAGCTGGCAAGACAGCGATCACGGGCGTAGCGCGAGCGGGCGACCGCCGCTCGGTGGGGACGCTTCGTTTCCGGTTATCTGGCAACCCCGGCCGATGGTGGAGGCCGACACGGTGGATCCGGTCATCGCCGAGCAACTCGGCCGCGCCTACCTGGCCGAGCTCGCCGACCTATCGCCGGCCAGCCGCAAGCGCAAGCGCGCCGCCGCCGCCTCGGCCACGCCTCCACCGAGACCAGTGAGCTGTACGCCCAGTTGGACGAGCGTCGGAACGAGAAGTCCCGTCAACAGAGCAGAGTCGAGCGGCTTACCGTGGCTTCCGTTCGGATGCGCCGAAGGCGACTCAGCCGCTGAGCAGGTAATCGCGGGCCTTCTCCAGAGGGGAGACGCCATACTCCTCCTCCACCGCGGAGGCGATCAGATAGCAGAACAGGTACCGCTGGATCGGGGTGATGCCGAGCCTGGCCAGGTGCGCGTAGAGCATGTTGACCACGAGGCGGTGGGCGAGGAACCAGTCCGATTCGAGGATCTCGGTGCGGTACCGGTCGGTTGACATGAGCACGTCGAAGTAGTCGACCGGGTGGCGGCGGTCGGCCACCGGCTGGTCGGGGACGTCCAGGTCGATCTCCTTGCGGGCCAGCAGCAGGAGAGCGATCTCCTTCTGGCGGTGGGTGAAGGCGATCCAGTCGCGTACGTGCGGCGCCGGGTCGCCCGCGTCGATCGACGCGACCAGGTTGACCACCGTCGCGCGCATTTCCCTGGCGTTCTTGCGATACCTGGCTTCGAACGCGGCCGTGAGCGCGTCCCGGTTCTCGCAGGACGAGGCGGCCGCTGCGGCGTGCGAGCGGTACGACATGTAGCCGCGGCCGATCGGCGGGACGCTCACGTGCGCCAGGGCGATCATGAGGTCGATGGCGACCGCGAACAGCGCGAGCTCGCCCCGGCGGACCTTGTCCAGCGTGCCGAAGGCGAGCCGGGTGCTCTCCGCGGCGGCCGCGTCGATCAGGTTCGCCAGCGGCCGGCCGCCGAAGACGCGCAGCCGGTCGTCGTACGGCTCGGTCTGCAGGGAGTTGTCCGGGTACCAGGGCTGCAGCGGGCCGGTCTCGTGCTCGAGTACGACCAGCAGGCGGTGGGCGGCGAGTTGCTCGTGCTCGTCGAGACGGGTGGTGGACGGGTGCTCGCGCAGATATTTGTTGATCGTTTCGGTCGCGACGGGGAGGATCTCGCGTTCCCAGTCCTGCAGGGTCGCGCGGAAGTTGAGCCGCAGGTGCGGTCCCTGGCGCCAGTGGCGGACGAGGTACGGCTGCTGTAAGAGGCCGTCCAGATGCTCGAGCAGCGGGCGGACGCAGTCCAGGATCAGTCCGTCCTTGTCCTGGTCGTAGTAGCGGATCTGGATGCTGTGCCAGGGGAGGTTGCTCACGAGGTTCCCTCTTTCTGCGCCAGCCCGTCCAGGGTGACGGCGGTCAGGTAGCGCAGGTGCGCTTCTTCGACGATCGACAGGCCGAGCCGGTTGCAGAACAGGTGGACGCACCGGTTCAGCACGATCAGGACGTCGTGGCGTTCCGCATCCACCGAGGTGTCGACGCCGACGGGGTCAGGGGGGCGCGATGCCCCCTCCCCGCGGACCGGATAGAAGCCTCCGGCCCGCTGGAGCGCGACAAGGCGCCGGTGCAGGGTGTCGATCGAGCGCCACCATGCGCCGAGCGAGTCGTGAGCGTCGCCGACACCGCCCGGGGGCGGCGCGTCGTCGGAGGGAGCAGGGGCGTGGCTCTCGGACGAGGCGGTGCGGGCGGCGATGAGCCGGCACCGTTCGGCCTGTGCGGTGAGGGCTTCGCGCTGTTTCGTGAAGATCTCCACCTGCCGGGCGCGGGCCGGTGCCGGATCCCAGCGGTCACGTTCCCGGGCCAGCAGGAGGCCCAGGCGGCGGGGGTCGGGTTCCCAGGCCACGAGGGCGAGCATCATCGCGGCGAGGGCGTGGCCCAGCCGCCGCCGGTGGTCGTGCTCGCCGCGCAGGATCGCCAGCGCGATCCGGCTGGAGTCGGTGAAGTGCCGCTCGACGGCGGCGACCGCCTGCGGCCCGCCGAACGTCGCGTACTCGGGCCGGTAGGCGATGGCCTCCACGTGGTCGTCGGGCCGCAGCCGGTGGTCATAGGCGACCAGGCCCTCCTGCCGGGCGAACTCCTGGGCGAGCAGCGCGTAGCGCTCGCGGTCCCACGCGACCGTCGTCGGATACGCCGCGAGGTGCTCTTCCAGCACGGCTGTTGCGCGCTTCTCGATCATCACCGCGTCGTCGGGGACGCGCGGCAGAAGGCGGAGCCGCAGATGCGGGCCGCCCTCCCAGTACCGCAGGAAGAAGAACCGGTCGAGCCGTCCGTCCAGCTCCCGCACCAGGCCGTCGACGGCCGTGCCGAGCAGCAGGTCGGTGCCGGCCTGGTGGAAGGCGTGCAGCGAGATCCAGCGGTCAGGCATGGCCTACCTCGACCACGTACTCGGTCACGTGGCGGCGGTGGTCAGGGTGGCCGCCGTCTCCTTCCAGGCTGAGCGCAGCCTCGAAGTCCGGGAGCAGCTCACGAAAGACGACCACCGATCCGCTCGTGTCCAGCCCTCGATCGAACAGCGTGACCAGCGCGGGGTCGGCCAGATCGAGATAGGTCGGTTTGGCGAGCCGCACCATGTGCAGCCTTTCGCGGACCGGCGCGCCGGGATCGCCCGAGGAGACGAAACAAACGTTCCGGCAGGGAGCGCTCGGCGAACCAGGCCGCGAGCGCGAGCAGGTGCGTTGCAGCGGAGTTCTTGCCCCGGCGCGGGATTTCGCGCACCGGGACATACCAGGCGGCACGGGCTACGGTGACCCGCCCGACCGACACCCGGGCCGTACGCTCGACACGAGCCGGCACCGACTCCGGCGGACGGGAGAAGACCGACGCCAGCTCCATCACCGGGCTGGGCATGTCGCCGAAGAGCTGGAGCAAGAGGCGGGCCGTACGCGGCAGCAGCATGGGCGCGACCATCCCGGTGTACACCGGCCGGAGCCGGGTGCCGTGCCCGGCGTGCACCAGAACGAGGCCGCCGGCGCCGGACTCGTGCCGGACGGCCAGGTCCCGCAGGTCGAACGTGGCCGGGCCGCTCGGGGCCACGCCCGGATAGCCGATCTCCTGGGCCGCCACCGGGGAACGCAGGTTGACGTTGCTGCCGAACAGCCCGGTGATCTCCACCGGCATGCCGCGTTCCGTCCCGAGCAGGCGGTTCTCGCCGGCAGGAACTCCGGCGACCCGCAGCAGGCGGTGCACGCGGCTGCGCATCGCGCCGTGCCCCGGGCCAAGACCGTTGAGCACCAGCCGCACCGGCGTGGCGTCCGGCGAGCTGATCGTCTGCACGAAGCAGGACAGCGACCCCACTGGACGGACGAACTCGGGGCGGTCGGTGGCGAGACCGGCCAGCACCATCGGGTCGATGGTCAGCGCGTCCGGGGTCTCGGGCAGCAGCTCGCGCACCGCGGCCAGCGCCGCCGTCCGGGCGGCTCGAAGCTCGTCGAGCCGGGGCACGGCGGGCGTCCGGTCGGGCGGGTGTCGCTCCTGCCACGGGTACATGAGCGCGTGCAGCTCACCGGCCGGGGTGCCGGGTGCGGCCGGATGGGTTCGCTGCGCGAGCATTCGGTGGAACCGCCCGAACGGCACCTGCGCGCCGGCGCCGAACCACTCCGCGAACAGGTCGGCGGCGAGCAGCCGGGCGACGCCATCACGATCGAAGACCGCCGCGAAGTCGACGATCGCATGCAGATCGCCCAGGGCGGGACGCCAGGCGGCCAGGCCCAGCCGCGGGCCGGGTGTGGTGACCACGGCGTTCTCGTGGAAAAGGTTGCGGTCCGGCAGGCGATCGGTATCGTCTCCGGCAAGTTCGGCGAACGCGGACCGTACCTTCCGCTGCAGCGCCTCACGTTCAGACACGCCGGCCGCCTCCGGGTAACGAGCGAGCGCCTCCTGTACGGCGGCCAGCGCCTTGCCCGCCGGATGTGTGCCGAGCCGATCGGTCAGGTCGGCGAGGTGCGCGGCGGCCTGGTCGGCGACCGGGGGGTGGAGTTCCAGCACTCCCAGGTCGACCAGCCGGCCGAGCGCGCCGCCGGCCTGGGTACGGAGGTCGTCGTACGGCGGGCGCAGCAGCCGCCGGAGCGGCTGAGACGCGGCGATGCCGCTGTACGCGTCCTCCTGGCCGGTCACGTACCACAGGCGGCCGTCGTCCTCCTCGAGGCTCGGGTTGGGCCTGACCTCGAAGAGGGCGGCGAGCCCGCCGTCGGCGCGGGCCAGGTCGGTGAGCAGCCGGAGCAGCAGGGGCACGTTCGGCTCGACAGCGCTCCGCCACGCCCATGGCCCGTCCCAGCGGACCGGCTCGCCGTCCTCGCTCCACTGCCCCAGAGCCGCCATCATGAAGGTGGCGTGCGGGCTGGTCTTCGCCACGACGCGGGCCAGGTACCTGGTGAGCCGGAGCGCGACCTGGCGCGGCGGGGCGCTGCCGGGCGGCGAGGCCAGCCACTGGCGCAGCGCGGCGGACATCGCCGGTCCCGCCTGGAGCACGCCGTAGCCGAAGGCGTCGGTGCCGACCCACCGGCGCAGCACTTCGTAGGTGCCCCGGCATTCCTGATCGAGCAGGTCCGGCAGCTGTCGGACGAGCGCGTCATGCCAATCGAGGTCCGTGAGCCAGGCCGCGACGCGCGGACCGAGGCCGGAACCGATCTCCACCGGCCAGGCACGGCCCGCCGGCCGCCTTGCGTTGTACAGCGCCCGCCGCAGCGCCACCAGCGCCGGTCGCGCCGGGCCCGGCCCGACCGCTCCGATCACCGGCTCCAGTTCGTCCGCGAGCCGCCGTCCCCCGACGGCCAGCCGGCCACGGGCCGCGAGGATCTCCTGGACGCTCCGCCACGTGGCCGTGCACCTCAGCTCCGCGAGCGCCGTCACCGGTAGCGCGGCGACCCTGGCAACCACGGTCGCGTCCACCGTGCGGCGAGCCGCGTCGATCTCGACGCGTCCCGGCAGGCCACGACGCGTCGAGACCATGTCCGGGGAGGCTTAAATGAGCCAGCTCGTGCGCGCGATGCCCGAGGCACCCACTTCGGTGTTGCCGAGACCCATGCCCAGGGCCTTCACGAGATCCTCGCCGGGGAGCTCGACCGTCATCACGTCGAGCGTGTCCAGATCGAGGCGGAGCGGTTCATCGGTCGCCATCTGCACTCCCATTCTTACCCGCCGGAGCGGGCTATATCGGTGACGATCAACACCATAAGCACGGTCGGCGATCTCGTCCATCCGACAAGAGAGCAATAAATGGGCAGAAAGCACGGGGGTCGAACATTAATCGACCCTCCGCGCTGCGGTGACGAGTGTCGCCACCTTTCCGACCAGGCAGGCGTCACGGTAAGTGTGATGACAGAACCAGTCAATTTCACGATGGTAAGAGATTGCTGTCCGCCGAAGTATTTCAGACGGGCGGAAGTGTGGTCCTGAAGTAAGCTTCGGAAGGTCGACGCGATTAAATGTTACATGTTTGTTTCGCTGCCACGCGGCCGTGACACGAGGCCGGCTGCTGCCGCCCGTGGGACCCGCCGGCGCGCGGCCCAGGCGCTGGCCGCGGGCGGCGTCCAAGCTCTCGCGGGTGCCTTCGACGATGAGCTCGCGGATGAACTGTCCACAGGTTCCCCAGCGCCGTAGTCGCCGACGGTGACTCGGTCGCGGAGGCCGCCCGCACGCTCAAGATCGGTCGCTCCACTGTGCACGAAACGCGGGCTCAACGCTGACCTGCGGTTATGTCGTCCCGCGGCCCGTTTCCGCCGTATTCCGGTGGCACCCGTCCAGGACGTGACGGATCGCGGTGCGCTCAGGACCCTCAAGAAGAGTGCGGCGGGCGGTGTTCAGGGACCGGGCGATGGGCGCGCCACGCCGGGCATCGCTTCGACTGAGTCAGGACAGCCCCGCGGGATGACCTTCGTCTGATGGACGGCACCCACGGCGCCCTGATGTCCGTTTAACTACTATAAGTGACGGATATATAGCTTTGGGTAACACTGGGTGGGCGGCGTTCCGCCTCCACCCCCAAGCGAGAGATGGAGCAGCGATGACCGACCAGCTAATAGAGATCCCCAATTCCGCCACCGGCGCCGACGGCGAGGAGACCGCCCAGGGCACCTACCGCCTGTACTGGTACGGAGCGGGAATGAAAAAGACACGCAACGAGGCCTACTCCTTCGCAGCCTCCCAGGGAAACGGGCACCAGCTGGCCGACATCCCCACCGCCTCGTGGCGCGACAGTGCCGCCAAATACCTCAACGGCCCGGCCTGGATCTACTCATGGAGGGGTGACAACTACAGCGAGGGCAACGTCGTGCTCCATCCCAACGGATCGATCGGCACCCTGGAGGACGGAAACCAGCAGCTTCCCTTCCTCATCAGCTACATCCAATAGGAGTTGGAAATTCGGCGGATGATACGGCATAGTCCGCCAGCGACCGCGGAGGCCTCGCCGGCGTGAGAGGCCTCGCACAAGCGGGTTGCCGGGGACGGTCTCCCCCTGAACACCGTCCCCGGTGTCCCATGCCTCGGACCGCTGCTGAGGCCCGGCGACGTGAGTAGCGGTGTTTCGCCGGGCAGCCTCTCTCCCGGTGTCGACGAAGCGGTTACCCTCCCGGCGTTGGCGGGGCCGGGTCCAGGTGACGATCGTCGCCGTCATGGGCACCGCCCGGCGGGCGCGGGGGTTGAGGAACATCCGTGTCGTTAAGGCATCATCTGCGCTGGTAGGCAGCCGGGGATGTGCTCCCGCCAAGCTGATCCTGAATCTCTCCTTACCCTCCGGTTGAAGCGGCCTGGGCGGCCGCCCACGGTCCGATCGATCCGCGCTCTCATTCTGCGCCTGGTTCGCGAAAATCACTCATGGGGATATCGGCGAGCTCACCACGCTCGGCATCAAGGTCGCTGCGTCGACGGTCTGGGAGATCCTCAAACAGGAGGGACTTGATCCGGCGCCCGAGCGGGTGTCCACCACGTGGGCCGACTTCCTGCGCTCGCAAGCCGACGCCCTGCTGGCTTGCGATTTCATCGAGACCATCACCTTGAACGGGCAGCGCCAGTACATCCTGGCGGTCATGGAGCACGCCACTGGTGATGGACCCGGAGGATACGGGCTGCCGGGCGCGCTATCTCACCCGAGACCGGGATGGGAAGTTCCCAGCCCTCACAAACGAAACCCTCGCCGAGGCCGGCATCCAGACCGTGCTCACCGGGATTCGGATGCCACGTATGAACTCGATCATGGAGTGATGGGTGCAGTCCTGCCGCCGTGAACTCCTCGATCGCTGCCTGCTGCAGAACGAACACCATCACGCTATTCGCGAGTACGAACGGTTCTACAACCAGCACCGCGCCCACCAAGCCCTTGCCGAAGAGACCGGCTCGGCGGGGTTCTCCACGAGTACTCACATGCCGCTTGAACTGCATGGACGGACTATCCGGCAGGCGCAAGCACCATCAGTTGGTGCCGTAACACCAAGATCTCGATCTCCTTGTCGCGATTGATCCGGGGTAGCAGCCCCAGAAACGAGAAGGTGGTCGTCATCGTCAGGTAGGCCAAGCGCAGTAGCACGATCGACCATCACGCCGTGCGTGCCGTGCGACGGGAGCACAAGAGAGCGCATCACCTCCATGCCGGCGCGGATGGATATTCGCACCCGGAGCGCTATCGGTCTCGCGCCCCGAGGCTGGCCTGATCGGCGGCGGTACGGCCGGCCGCCCAGCCCTCCCTGTCCCAGGACGTGCGGACCGCATGCGAGACCAGGTTCGGGAACATGCGCTCGACCGCCTGCTCCACCTCCTGCTCGCGGGCCGCCAGCACCGGCACCAGGTCGGTGCCCCGGCTGGCGCTCTCCTGCGAGACCGCGGCCGCCGTGGCCTCGGCGAGCCGCTCCCCGATCCTGGAAGCGAACGCCGACAGGAATGACTGGCGGAATGTCTTATTCCTCGATCGGCCGGTACCGTGCTTTCTGGTGCCCGAGTTCACCAGCGCGGTCTGCGCCTGCACCAGCAGCGAGGTGAACAGCATCTCCACCCAGGACAGGTCCGCCCAGAACCCCAGCACGGTGGCGAACCCCAGCTCCTTCGACCAGATCACCCGGCACCTGTTGGCCTCGGCGATGAGAACGAGCAGCACGGCCTTGGGCTGCTCGTACGGCGTGTCGATGCCGACCCGGATGCCCGCCGGGGCCTCACCTCCGCCTGGTTGCGCGTCCAGCATCGCCGCGTCGATGCTGTACTTCGCCATCAAGCTCTGCGCCGCCGACATGAACGTCTCCGCCTCCGCCTCGTACGTCGTCGACTCCGCCTTGGCAAGCAGCGCCCGCACCCGCCCGAGCGTCTTCTCGCTGACCACGTGCGAGCGTGCCTGGACCGTACGGCGAGCGGCCCCGGGCGGCGGGCTCAACGACTCCAGCCGGGGCAGCCCGGTCAGCAACCCCAGCAGTTCCAGCACACCGGAGACGGTCACCAGACGGCCAGCCCCGTCGCGCGCCTGCCGCGCCGCCAGGTAGCCGCCCTTCCACCACACCGCGGCCTCCAAGCCGGCGAGTTGGTCGCGCCAGCGCTCATCCACCGTGGCCGGCTCATAGGCCCGCATCTCCCAGGCGATGAGGTCGGCCGCCGCCCGCCCGTGCCAGTCGGTCAGCCGCCTGGCCGCGATCCTGACCACGTCGGCGGGCTGCCAGCCGTTCCGCCACAACCCCGAGATCGCACGGGTCGCGACCTCCACCAGCACGCGATCGGCGTCGTCCCGGTCGGCCAGGAAGGCGGCGGCGGAGTCGAAGGACGCCTGATCTTCGCGGGCAAGCGCCTCCATCGCCGCGCCGATCAGCTCATTGGCCTTACTCACACGTGCCGTCCACCTTAATGAAAGTCCGCCAGAACTCTACCGTGACGGAGCCCCATCCCCTGCTCACCGGCGCGGAGAAGGCGGCGAGGTCCTGACCGACCCTGTGAGGCTCAAGAACTCGAATCACTCTCAGCGCAGAACCCTCGTCCGGTTGAGCGGGAGGGGGTGAAGGCGCCGAGCGAGCAGCCCGGGTCGGCTGGGATCACGTTTCGTGATCTTGTCTACGGTGTACGCCGTCATTCCGCGGCTCATCGTCGGCAGGCGCGCCCATCGTAGGATTTCATGCGCCCATTCCGCCGAAACCAACCCGGATCAGATTCGTCGTACCACCAGGCTGGCCACCGGCTCCCGAGGGCTGGGAACCCCCGCTCGGACGGCTACCGAATCCGTCCTGGCCCAAGACACCGGACAATGGGAGCTTCTGGGTAGCCGAGTAACGCGCCGACTGGCGAATCATGGATTCGAGCCTGTCATGAAGCGGCCACTGAGCAAGCGCACTCGTCTGCGCCTGCCGTCCGGTGCTGAGTGGACGCCGATCCAGCCGTAACCTTACGGGCTTTTCATCCGAGGGTCGTTGATCTGGACCGGTCAGGTTTTTGGGAAGTCGAACGGCACGCTCGCTGCGGCGGTGACGGGTTGGACGGCGTTGAGGATGAGGGTGCGTTGGGCGGGGGTGTGCTGGTTGGCGTGGGTGGCGGTCGTCGCGTAGGAGGCGTGGCCGGCGATGAGTTGCATGACGCCGGGGGCGACGCCGCCGTCGCGGAGCATGGTGATCATGGTGTGGCGGAGGGCGTGTGGGGTGATGTGTTTGGCCAGGCCTCTGCTCGTGCCGGAAAGTCCATTCATGCAGTTCAAGCGGCATGTGAGTACTCATGGAGAACCCCGCCGAGCCGATCTCGTCGGCGTATGTTCAGGTTATCGATTCGCTTCGGATCCGTGATCGGATCTGGGACGGTACGCAGCGGAGCCGCTTGAGCCCGGGCTTGGTGGGCTCGGTGCTCGTTGTAGAAGTGTTCGTACTCGCGCAGGGCGTGCCGCAGCTGGCGTTCGTTCCAGATCAGGCAGCGGTCGAGCAGCTTACGGCGGCACGACTGCACCCATCGCTTGCTCAACCTCGACACCTACAACGGCGCCCTCGACAACTTCGCTCTGGCCTCGGCCCCTGGACCAGGGCTGAAGCGTTCTCGGCTGGGGGATACGAAGGCAATGCACGCGATCAAGGACGGCTCCCGCCTTGATGATCTATTGGTCTTCGCGCGGGTCTGGCTTAGGAAACGGTCCCAAATCGGTGTCCGCATCCAAGGGGGGAAGCCCCATTGGTGGAGATGATTTGCTGGAGACGCTCGCCCCGTACGCCTCGGCCGGATGCGCGCATATCTCTCATGCGCAATGCCTTTGGCCGGCAGCGACAAGAGCATCTCATCCACTCCCGTCAGCCGGCGCTGCCCGCCACGTCGCGCGGCACCCGCACCTCCACCGGGCCGACGTTGGTCACCACAGTCTTGGTGCGGCTGCCGTCGCGGCTATTCCCTATTCTTCCCGGTCAGTCGTGCCGGTCGTAGCCGAGGTGATCGGTGATCTCGGCTTCCAGCGGGGCTCCAGCACCCGCCACCGCGGGTCCGCGGTCACGTCGAGACGGCCGTGCGCGACCACTGCTGATTGGTGCCGGTGTTGCACGGATACTGCTTGAGGATCACGCCGTCCGCGGTCGATGCGGCAGGCACGTCCACGCATTTGCTGCTGTGTCGTGCCCGGAGCTGGAAGTAGCTGCCGTTGGCGACCATCTGGAACTGCTGGTTGGTGCCGGTGCCGCAGGTGTACTGGATGAGCTCGGCACCGTCGGCGGTTGAAGCGCTCACCACATCAAGGCACTTTCCGCTGTGACGGCTGATGATGCGCCAGTAGCCGCTGCCGGCGTCCTGGAACTGCCACTGCTGCCACGCGTTGCCGCCGTACGTGTACTGGCCGACGCGCGCACCGTTGTCGGTGTTCGGTTGCTGGACGTCCATGGCCTTGCCGCTGTGGCGCGCGTTTATCGTGTAGACCGTCGGCGGAGGGGTGGGGCCGCCGATGGTGTCGCCCCAGCCATATCGGATCCGGTCAGCGCCGGAGGCGTTGCGGACGGTCAAGTTGAGATTGGTGCCGCTGCCGCTCAGGGCGTACATCGAGTAGTGGTCGTAGCCGAGGTTTTCGGTTGGCTTGCCGCCGAGAGCGGGCCAGTAGGTGCCGCCCATCTGGTTGTCGCGCATGACCTGGGCCATGGCGCGGATATGGCGCACGAAGTTGTCGGTGCTGTTGGCGTCGCCGTATTTGAGGCCGGTGGACATCGGTGCGCCGAACTCGGTCGCGACCGCGCGGGAGGCGCAGCTGCCCAGACGCGTCTGAATGTGGGTTCGGAACGCGTCGTAGGTCATCGCGCTGTAGAAGAAGGCGTAATGGTGGAAGGACAGCAGCGTCGAGTTGAAGCGGCTGTCGTTGCAGACGTCCCGCAGGTCCTGGCTGTAGCCGGTGCCACCGATGAGCACCCGTCCGGGCACTGCCGAGGTGTGGTAGCTGAGCCAGTTCGCTGCGACGTTGCGCCAGTCCGCCGAGGTGTAGCCGTGCGGCTCGTTCATCGGCTCGAAGTAGACGTTGCTGTTCGAGCCGTACGTGTTGGTCACGCTGGACCACATCGTGTTCCATGCGGCGAGGTTCGTGATCTTGCCGCCGGAGGCGGCGCCGTCCTCCCAATAGGCGAGGATGACCTTGAAGCCACGGGCGGTGGCGGCGTCAATGGCTCCGCGGTAGGCGTTCCACCAGGTCGTGTTGGCCACAGTGTGAGTGTTGATAGGCAGCCGGACGGTGTTGACCCCCATGGTGGAGGCCATGTCGTCGTAGAGGGCGTTGGCCTTGGCCCGTACTGTCGCGTTGCTGTCGGACTGGCTCAGGCCCTGCACGACGAGCGTACCGGTGCTGAAGTTGTCACCCAGCACGGCCCAGTTCATGCCTCGGAATTGGCTGGTGGCGGCATCGGCCGGTGGCGCGGGAATGACGAGGCTTGCCACTGCGGCGAGCGCGGTCACCACAAGAGGGACCAGCGACCGGCGCAACGACCGGGTGCTCCGCGACGGTCCTGACGAGTAAGCGTCGGACGCCTTGGTCGGTGTCATGAAACTCCCATCACTGGATCTGAGTTCCTGGGTCTGTGAAGATCATGTTGCTGACGTACGTCCGGGCCGCATCGTGCTGCTCCAGGAGCAGGGCCGGCGGCTCCCCGGCCCGGGCTGCACCGATCGCTGTGCGACGCTCCCTGCCACCGGAGGAATCAGCTGGTGATCCGGAAGGTGGCGTCCGCCCGGCCGGTGGCCGTGCTGATCGGATCCAGGCGAAGCAGGTAGTTGGAATGGCGGATGTACCGGTCCGGGAAGTTGTATGACTGGAACGACGCCGCCGAGGAGTCGGCCAGGCCCGCCACCCGGCGGAAGGTCGCGTCCCCGCGGAAGGTGGCGGTGCCGTCATACTTGGCCAGAACGAAGTCGTAGTCGTAGTGCCGCAGGTACCAGCCGGGGAAGTTCGACGACTCGAGCGACACCCCCGCCGGATCGGCCAGGCCCGGCACGATGCGCCACTGCGAGTCGGCGAGCGGGCTCACGTTCGGGTCGATACGGACATCGAAGTTGCTGTGCCGCAGGTAGCGGTCGGGGAAGTTGACCGACTGCAGGCGCCGGGTGCCCGCCGAGGCGGGGCCGCCCCACTTGGCCTGCAGCGCGGTGAGCTGCGCCTGGGTGATGCCAATGATCGAACCGTGCCGTTTGCGGCTGGCGCCGAGCGCGTATTCCGAGGCGACGCGGACGCGGTAGCCGCTGGGAGCGGCGAGATTGGTCGTGGTCAGCGGAAGGTAGCCGCGGCCGGCGGCGTACTGGTCGACCCACAGGCCCCACTCGTCGCGGCCGTTGTACTGGTGCAGGATCGGGCCCTCG
Source organism: Nonomuraea sp. NPDC051941 (assembly GCF_044593615.1). NCBI lineage: Bacteria > Bacillati > Actinomycetota > Actinomycetes > Streptosporangiales > Streptosporangiaceae > Nonomuraea > Nonomuraea sp. NPDC051941. The sequence continues at coordinate 168,201 of NZ_JBIUCF010000025.1, read as the reverse complement.
ACCTGCGCGCCCGTGTAGCCGAGGTGGGAGATGTCGCCGAGCCGGGTCCAGCCGGTGAGGATCTGGTTGCTGCCCTCGATCGTGATCTGACCGTCGCCGGACGCGCGGATGTAGCGGTAGCCGCCAACGCTGCCGGGGATCTCCAGGATCTGCGTGTCGATGATGCCCTGGGTGCCCGGCCGGTCGATGTAGAGCTGCGCGGCGGTGAACGTGCGGAAGTCGCGGGTGCGGGAGTAGTAGATGCGGGCTTTGTCGACGCCGTTCCGTGGTGAGATCGTCGCCCAGTAGACGACGTAGTCGCCGCTCGCCGGGTCGTAGATCGCCTCGGGCGCCCATGCGCAGCCGGCGTCGGGGATGGTCCCGGCGACGTTCACCAGGCGCGGCGCCGACCAGGTGACGAGGTCAGGTGACTCCCATACGACGAGCGAGGTGCTGCCATCGTGCTGGGCGACGTCCCAGCCCTTGCCGGCGGCGATACGCAGGTCGGTGGCGATCAGATAGAACCGGTCGCCGGACGGCGCACGGACGATGGCGGGGTCGCGGACGCCGAGTTCGCCGATGCTGGAGGTGAGCACCGGCAGCGAACTGTTGAGATCGGTCCAGTGCAGGCCGTCGGTGCTGGTGGCGAAGTAGATCTGCTCGCCGTTGGCGCTCTCGCCGGTGAAGTGCGCCATCAGATAGGCGGTGTACGGGGCCGCGGCCTTGGCAGGGCGTTCGAGAACGGTGAGGCCGACGGCGAGCAGCAGGGCGCCGGCCAGGCCGATCAGCGCCGTTCGCCGTAAGAGGTGTGTCATGGTCGCTCCGAAGGTGCGGTGGGGTCAGGAGGAGGTGCGGGTCCACTGCTGGTTGGTGCCGCTACCGCAGGTGTACTGCTGGATGTCGGCTCCGTCGGCGGTCGAGGCGCCGGACACGTCCCGGTATTCGCCGCTGTGCCGGGCCGTGGTCCGGTACGACGGCGTGGCGCCTGAGCCCGTGATCACGCCGATGGCGACCTCGATCGTGGTCTGCGAGTGCCGGCTCAGGCTCATGCTCGTCGCGGACGGGAACGTGACCGGCAGCCGTACGTACTGCGAGCCGTTCACGCGGCCGCCCCGCGCGCCGCGCCGGAGCTGGCCACCAGGTGGAGGGCGTAGCCGTCGCCGGACTGGTTCGGACGCTGAGGCCGGCGGCGACCGAGCCCAACAGGACCACGACTGGCGCGGTGAGCTTTGGGCGCAGGGACACGGGACCACCCTCCGGAATCCGCGGCAGAACATTTGTTAGCGTTAACAAAGAGCTGTGAGTCCCACGAAGAGCCTGAGACAGGATCCCTCTGTGGGAACTGGGACGACCGGATTGCGCGCGACGTTTGAGGCGTCTTGCCGCAGAGCGTTTACGTAACCATCTGACTTGTCAAGAGGCGGACGGGAAAAGGGGGAATGCGCTTTCCGTGCACCAGTGCGGGCAATGGACCAATCTGACGTGATCACTCAAATGATGGGCGCCTCGACGTGCACCGGCGCTTTGCCGTCGGCATTGATCACCTGTCACCCACATCGACGTATCGCGCGGCCGCGCTTATAACAGGGACGAGCAGATAAATATCCGCTGCTTCTCGCGGCGATCCTCTCGCCCCGTTTACAGCGCAGGCTCAGGGCGATCGGTTGCGCACCGTCCCTCTCGCGGCGCCCCCCTGCTACCCGGCGCTGACCAGCAGGCGGCGCGGCCGATAGACGAACGCGCCGTCGCTCCACCGCACGTCCGCCAGGTCCTCCCGCGCCCGCAGCCCCGGCAGGCCCGTCACCAGGGCGCGGAAGGCCTCCTGCAGTTCCATCCTGGCAAGGTTCGCGCCCAGGCAGTAATGAGGCCCGTGGCCGAAGGCCAGGTGCGGGTTCGGGTGGGCGTCATCGAAGCGGTGGATGTCGAACCGCAGCGGATCCTCGAACGCCTCCGGATCATGGTTGGCCGCCGAGAGGTTCGGCAGCACGACGCTCCCGGCCGGGATGGTCCCGGCGGACAGCGCGACGTCCTGGGTGATCCGCCGCAGCATGCCGTTGCTGCCCGGCGCCTCGTGGCGCAGGATCTCCTCCACGGCCGCCTCGACCTGCTCGGGGCGGGCGGCCAGCTCCGCGTACTGCCCGGGGTGGCACAGCAGCCGAAACGTGCCCCTGATGATCATCGAGGCGGTCGTCTCGTGCCCGGCCACGATCAGCGTGAACACCATGTTGGTCAGCTCGTCCTCGCTGAGGCCGTCGTTTTCGTCACGCGCCTCGATGAGCAGGTCGATCAGGTCCTCTCCCGGCTTGACCCGGTGCTGCTCGATCAGCTCCCGGGTGTACGCCGTGAACTCCGCCAGCCCTTCGTGCCTGGCCTCAGCGCTCGCGTCGGTGGTGGACAGGAAGGTGTCCGTCCAGCCCCTGAACTGCTCGTAGCGGTCCATCGGCACGCCCAGCATCTCGCAGATCACCCGCGCCGGCAGCGGCAGCGCGAAGTCCGCCACCAGGTCGAACTCCGCGCCGGCCGCCTCGATCAGCTCCTCGGCGATGACCGCGGCGCGGGGCCGCCAGCGTTCGATGTGCTTGGGGGTGAACGTGCCGTGCATGATGCGGCGGTAGCGGGTGTGCTCCGGCGGGTCCTGGTTCATGAGCGCCGCCGGGTCGTCATCCAGGAAGGGGCCCTTGACCAGCCGGGGCAGGCCGGGCTCGCGCAGGTTGCGGCTGCTGGCCGGCGACATGAGCAGGCCGCGGACGTCCGCGTACTTGACGATCATCGGGACCCGGTCGCCGCTCGGCAACGTCGCCGGCTCCATCGGGGCCTCGGCGTGCCGCCGCACCAGATCGGGCGAGAGGGTGCCGTACGGGCCTGGGGGAAGGTCTGGCCAGGTCGGGGTGGTGCTGGACTGTTCTGTCAAAGCCGCCTCCCGGCAATGCCGTCGTCCAACAAGCTCGCCGAGAACGTACCCCGAGGATGGTGGCGCGGCAATCTCAGGGGCGCCGCCGGGGCCCTGGCCTGCGCGCCGGCGTCGTACTCGATCACGACGTCGCCTGAACCACCACCCGCACCCACACCCGCGAGGGGGCCATCCGGAACCGACCGTGCTGGCCGCGGGCGCCCTGATGGGTGCCGACGCGGCACGGGCCAGTGGTGTCGGAGGCGAAGTTCGTCACGACGTTGCCCGGGTAGAAGCAGGCCGCCGAGATCTCCCGCAGCACGTTCTTCCGGTACTTCCACTCCAAGGAAGAGGCCCCCTTCGGCCCGGCGGCCGACGCCGGCACGAACTCCTCCGAGATGACCCGCCGCCTCGGAGCCGACTCGGCCGACACCACCGACCCGCGCGCCGACGCCGCGGCGTAGCCGGAGCCCGCGCAGGACTTCGCGCGGCAGCGGCGTCAGGAGAGCTGCGAGGAAGGCCCGGGCTCCCGGGGCGAATCTCACCCCTGGTGCGGACGCCGTGTCGCAGGCAAGGACCATCCCGGCCGTGTCGCGCACGGATCCGGGTGTCAGGGTTGGCGAGCCGGTCGGCGGCGCGGGTCCGCATCTTCGCCCGGGCGGCGGCCGACCTGATGGCCGGTCAGCCCATCGAGATGAGGATGGGCGCGACGTATCGCCCGCGGTCGCCCGGGTGGCGGTGGGCGCCGTAAACCATCGTCGGCAGGGGCGCGGGGCCCTGGGTGGGCCCCAGCCCAGTGAGCCACGGGCGCAGGCCCGGGTAGGCGTCCAGCAGGTCGATCCGCACGTCGCGGTCGGCGCCGTGGGCGGCGGCCAGGATGAGCTCGCGGGCGGCTTCCTCCGAGGGCGCGACGACGGGACCGATGACACGGTGGGGGCCGGCGTTCCAGGCCACGGCGAAGCCGCCGTCGGTGACGATCGTGCGCTCGGCCGTGGCCAGCAGGGCGGTCAGCGCCTTGCTCCGGTCGGCCCCGGTGACCTCGGCGTCCAAGTCGAGGAGCGGGGGGGGGGGGGGGGGGGGGGGGGGGGGGGGGGGGGGGGGGGGGGGGGGGGGGGCGGCGCCGCCCCCCCCCCCCCCCGGGGGGGGGCCCGCGGGGGCGGGCCCGCCGGCCGGGCGGGGGGCGCCCCCCCGGGCGCGCCCCCCCCCCCCCCCCCCCCCCCCCCCCCCCCCCCCCCCCCCCCCCCCGCCCCTTCCATCGGGCCCATAGTGATCGTCAGGCTGCCCGTGGGCCGGAAGCCCAGCCGCTCGTAGACGGGGCGCCCGAACCGGGTCGCGGTCAGCTCCACGATGCGGTCTCCGGCGGCCTCCAGGGCGTGCTCCATCAGCCGCGTGCCGAGCCCCTGCCTGCCGTACCTGCTGGCGACCAACATCATGCCGACGTCGGCCAGCGAGTCGCCGTAGCGGGTCACCACGACGCACCCGGCCAGGCCGTCGCCATCGGCCGCGTCGACGGCGTAGACCTCACCCGTCTCGAACATCAGCCGCCATTTGGCCTCGTCGGTGGACCACTCGCGATCGCTTTCGAGCCGCTGGCACAGGGGCAGTTCCTCGGGACCAAGAAGTCGAATATCACTCACAGGCGCGAACCTACTCCGTCGGCCGCCCCGGCACAGCCCCGGAAGTACCAGAGCCTGTACGGAGTCGAGATCACAGGGATGGCCTGCGCGCCGGTCTGCGGTTCTGGCAGGTCCTCGCCATGGCGCGCCAAGACCTCACTTGGTAACCGGCAGGCCGGCACCGCGAGAACGACCCGATCGGCCCAAGCCCGGCGTCGGCGGGCGTACGTACAACCTGTCTACAGGTGCGGCGACCCCTCTCTACAGGTGCGGTCCGAGCAGGCTCAGGTCGGCGGGCGAGAGCCGGTCGGAAGCGGTCGCCGCCTGATGCCAGTACGGGTAGAGCAGCGGCTGGCGGCTGACCTCGTCCAGCCGGGCGCGCTGCTCGGCCGTCAGCTTCAGGTCGGCGGCGGCCAGGTTGTCGGCCAATTGCTCGCTGGTGCGCGCGCCCACCACCAGCGACGTGATCGCGGGCCGCCCCAGCAACCAGGCCAGCGCCACCTGCGCCGCCGACACCCCGTGCTCCCCGGCGATGTCGACCAGCACCTCGACGGTGTCGTACAACTGCTCCTGATCGCGTACGGGAGGCTCGTTCCACTCGGTGAGCTGGCGGCCCTCGGACGGCTGGGCGTCCCGGCGGTAGCGGCCGGACAGCAGGCCGCCGGCCAGCGGGCTCCACACCAGCACGCCGAGGCCCTGGTCGATCGCGGCCGGGATCAGCTCGTACTCGGAGTCGCGGGCCTGGAGGGAGTAGTAGATCTGCTGGCTGACGAAGCGCGGCAGGCCGAGCCTGTCGGCGGCGCCTAGAGCCTTCATGAGCTGCCAGCCGGTGTAGTTGGAGACGCCGACGTACCGGACCTTGCCGGCGGTCACCAGGTGATCGAGCGCCGCCAGGGTCTCCTCGACGGGGGTGCGGCCGTCCCATTCGTGGACCTGGTACAGGTCGATGTGGTCGGTGCCCAGGCGGCGCAGGCTCGCCTCAGCCCCGGTGATGACGTGGTGGCGCGACAGCCCGGCGTCGTTGGGGCCGCCACCCATCGGCATGCGTACCTTGGTGGCCAGCAGCAGGTCGTCACGGCGGCCCTGGATCGCCTTGCCGACGATCTCCTCCGACAGGCCTGTGGAGTACACGTCGGCGGTGTCGATGAGATTGACACCGGCGTCCACGCACATGTCGATCTGCTTGCGCGCCTCCTCCACCCCGGTGTCGCCGACGTAGGCGAACTTGCCCCCGCCGCCGAACGTCATCGTGCCCATGGTGAGCACCGATACCCGCAGCCCCGATCGTCCCAGCTCGCGATATTCCATCCCGTCATCATTCCAATCGGCGAGCGGCACCGCCAGGACGCCCGCCCATGGGAGGTGTCCACGTTCCGTGGCCTGGAGCCCCCATAATGATCACGCGGGCGCCCCAGGCGTACTGAGTGCGGCACGGATGGTCGACGACCTGCGTTTCCACCGTGAGATCGCGGGTGGCAAGGCAGCCGGAGATGCGCTTCGCCGGGCCCAACACTGGTTGCGCGACGAGGCACGGCAAATCGACGCTGCCCTCGCCATGGAGAACGCACTTGACTCTGGCCGAGTTGTCACGGCGGGATGTGACGCGCATGTTCGTCGCGCTGGGACGGCGGCGGAATCCGTACGGTGAGCCGATCAGCGCATCCACGTTGGAGCGGGCCCGGGCGACGCTGCGGGCGGCATTGAACCATGCGGTGCGCGAGGACCTGATCGACGCCAACCCCGGGCAGGGCGTACGGCTGCCGGCGCCGGCGCGAATGCATCCAGTGGTGTGGACGGTTCGGCGGGAGGCGGCCTGGAGGCACGGAGGAGAGCGGCCGCCTGTGGCGGTGTGGACGGTGGAGCAACTGGCTGCCTTCCTGCGTCTCGCACACGAAGACCCGTTGTTCGTGTTGTGGTGGCTGGTCTGCGCTGGGTGGACGTCGACCTGGGGCGGAGTGAGCTCACTGTGGCGCATCAGCTGGTGCACACCGATGATGGGCTGGTCTTGTGTGAGCCGAAGAGTGAGGCCAGTCGGCGGACGGTGGCGCTGGATCCGGAGAGCGTGCGGTTGCTGCGCCGGCATGAGCGTGCGCAGCGTCGGCTGCTGCGGGAGTGCTGGTCTCCAACCAGCCCAATTTCACCCTCGGAAATGGAACGGCGGTGCAGCCGAGCTATCTCACTCACCGCTTCCACAAGCTGGTGGCCGCCAGCGGGCTGCCGCCGGTGCGGCTGCATGACCCGCGTCACGGAGCTGAGACGTTGGCGCTGGCGTCGGGCATCGAGTTGAAGGTGGTGCAGGGCACGCTAGGGCATGCCGGCATCGTGCTGACCGCCGACACCTACGTCTCGGTGCTGCCGCGGCTGTATCACGACAGCGCCCGCGCGACTGCCCGGCTGGTGCTGAAGGCGGTGCGGGCGACAACATGTGGCTCACCGTGACTCACGATCAGATGACGCGACTACGGGTTCGCAGGAAACCGCAGGTCGGTGTGGTGGGGCGGGTGGGACTTGAACCCACGACCCACGGATTATGCGCCGAACTTCGCGCCGACGGCCGCTTTGAGCTCCTGAACGTTCGCGAAGGCCCGCATGGTTCCGAACGCTATTGCGCGGGCGGGACGGCTGCCAGGTTCAGCATGCGCATGCTGTCTTTCCCGCCTTCCCAGTAGGCGACGGTGCTGGGGCCGGAGTTGGAGCCGGGGGCCATCCAACGGCTGCGCTTGCCGATCGAGGCCACCTGGCCGGTGCTGATGTCGTACACGCCGTCGCGCAGATAGGCGAACCGATCGAAGGCCGGGGTCAGCGACAGCGAGGTCGGGTAACCGAAGACGCCTACGTGCCGCGGCCGACCTGCCCGGTACCTTCGAGTGGATAGTGCGGAACCTTCCCACCCTGCACGCCGAGGAGGTGAACGACCTCCTGATCGTCCTCGACGGAACCCTGTTCGCCGAGCACAAGAACGTGAGGTGCGGTGGCAAGGGACTGGCCTTCGCGCCGGGCGCGTACACTCAGTTCAGCCGCCTGCGCGGCCGTGGTCGCTGCGGACGCCGTACCGGCCTCCTGGACAAGTCTTTCAACTGCTCCCAGACCTCATGGCCGTGCTCGAGGTCGGCCATAGGGTTGGCGATCTTGTTGAACGCCGCGACCGGGGTCACCTGCCTGCCACCATTGTCGTCCCATACGGCAACGAGACCGTAGTCTCCCCAGTCGAAGCCCTCAAGCTTCTCAACAGGTATCCGAATGGTCTTGCGGCCATTTATGATCACTACTTCGCCAGGAGCGACGGTGACGCCGACCATGGCATTGCGGACGGCCAAGGCGCCGCCCAGCACAAGTCCCACCGCCATCAGGCCAAGCAACGGCAGACCACTCAGGGTGAGTTTCCACGTGCCCAACACACCCGCACCTGCAGTCATGATCGCGATGGGAGCGACACATGTGACCATCCGCCGTCCTAGACGAGGTCGGAAGGTCACCTGCTGACGTCCCGAGTTTTCGCTCACTCTTGTCTTGTCCTCCCCCATGGGCTTGCGCGCAAGATGTCCGAAACTCCCATCACGCCGGAGCCGTGCCCTCGTCGGCGCGACGCTACGGGATTTGTTGGTCGGAGCCTGTCAAGCGGCACTGTCATCTGGCTTGCACGTCGCTGTCCCTTCGAGGGGCCACGGTGATTCCGGACAGCCGCCTTATGGGCGTAGCCGATGCGGCTGTTTGCGATGAAAGGGACTCGTCGAGTACTTCCAGAGAACGACTCGGCCGCCGCCTTGTCGTAGCATTATCCGGCTAATGACGCCGGTTCTGGGTGTTGGCCGGTTAACGCTTTCAGCTCACCCGAGTAGTAAGTCGGCGGAGTTGCTCTTCGTGGTGCCGGACGCGTGCAGCGACGGCTTCTAGGGCGGTGTGGAGGTTTCGTATTTCCTCGAGGAGGCCGGTGAGGGTGCCGTTGGTGGCGGCGCGGCGGCGGTTTTCCTCGATGACGGCGCGGAGGGTGGCACTGCGGTAGAGGGTGGTGCGGCCTAGCCCGGTGAGGTGGGCGACGGCGATGAAGGTGACGGGTTGGCCGTCGCGGTGGAGCTGGGTGCATGCCTTCTCGACGCGGTGGAGGGTGTCGCTGCTGGTCATCCGGCGTGGGCCTCGCTGATCAGGTGGTCGAGTCGGGTGATGAGTCGGCGGTGTCGTTCGGCTTCGGCGATCCAGCCTCGATTCTCGGCGTCTTGGGCGAGCGCGTCTGCGTCGACACGCTGGGCAGCGAGGATGGGCAGCGAGCTGGGTTCGGTGTGGAAGCTGGGGCAGTGTTCGCAGATGTTGGCGTAGGTGCAGGCGCCTTGGGCGGGTGCGCGTAGGCAGAAGCCGCCGGCCATTCTGGATTTGATCAGTGGGGTGTCCTTCCAGTCCTTGCCGCCGGTGATGTCGGCCAGGGGTAGGTGGACACGGCCGGGGGCCGGGGTGCGGGCTTGTTGTTTGGCCAGGTCGAGGGCGCGTTCGTATTCGGAGCGGACGGTGGTGTCGAACAGTCGTCCATAGCGCAGACTCATCTCGGCGGAGGCGTGTCCGAGCAACGCCGTCAGCGCCTGCAACGAGACCCCGGCGTTCACCAGGGCCGTGGCGTAGGTGTGGCGGAGCTGGTGGGAGGTGATGTGACCGAGTCCGGCTTGCTGAGCGGCGCGGTCGAGTTCGGCGCGGACAGCGCCTTGGCCGAGGCGGCGGCCGTGGTGGGTGAACAGGAACTGCGCCGGACGCCGGTAGCGGGGATGCGGCATGGGTCTGCCGTGCGTTCGGAGCTCGATGGTGCGGTCGATCAGGTCGAGGATCTCTTCATCGAGGGGGACCATGCGTTCGGTGTCCAGCTTCCCGAGGCCGATCTTTAGCCAGCTGCCGTGGCCGGGAACCTCATGGACGCAGTCGAGTTCCAAGTCCAGGAGTTCCCCGATGCGTAGCCCGCAGGCGCGTTGCAACCTTAGGGCGCAGGCGGCCAGCTGGTTGCCGGGACGGTCGCGGAGCTCTTCGGTCAGGCGGCGATCGGCATCGACCGGCAGGTAGCGGGGCAGCACCTGCGGGAGCTTGGGGTTGTCATCACGGAACACCAGCTTGCGGGCGGGCGCCTCGGCCCAGCCCCACTCGGTGATGTCGGTGAGGAAGCCGGTTAGCGCGATCACCCTGCGCGAGCGGTCGGCGACGGTGATGACTTCGCCGTTCTTGGGGTTGACGGCGTCAACCAGGGCGGTGAGGTAGGGCTCGATGTGACGCTGGCGGTCCAGCTTGGCAATCGAGGTGAGTCCGGGATCGATGTGGGTGAGGAAGAGACCGAAGTGTTTGAGCCGGGTGGCGATCGCGGAGACGGTCTTGGGCTGACAGGTGGCGCGCTTGCGTTCCAGGTAGGCGATCATCGTGGTGCGGATCGGTTCTGCCACCTCGGCCAGCCGCTGCTCGAAGGGGACCGGCCCGCCCATCCTCGGCAGCGTGTCGATAGTGCCCAGGTGGAACAGGACCCGCTGGGCGTTGCTGAGCGCGGACAGGTAGTGGCGGTGGTCCTTGCCGGTGCGGGTGCTGCGGGCGACGCAGGCGGCGGCGAACTCTTCCAGGTCGGCCAGGGTGAGCTGCTCAAGGATGTGTCCAGCCTGGATGAGTAGCCGGGCCGGCACCTGAGAGCCGGTGGCCAGACGCACGCGCAAGGAGAAGCCGAGGTCCTCGGCGGCGGTCATGAAGCGCTGCACTCCCGCAGCGATGGGCGAGTCCTTTATCTCTCGCCAGAACGGGGACAGTTTGCGTTCCAGCAGGTAGTCGTAGCCGGGTCGAAGTCCGCGGTGCAGCATGAGGAAGGTGATGATCGGCCGAGTGTGCGCATCAGCCGACAAGCGGATCTCTAGCGGTTCAGCGGCCCAGCACCCGGGGTCGGGCCAACGCTCGAAGAACACTCGCGCGGCCTGCTGATAGGGACGGTTGCCTCGCCCGGTCCGCTGCAGATAGTCCAGGTAATCGGCGTGCAGGCTATTGCTAGTCGCGGATGCGGCTGCGTGCGGCATCGAACTCGGCTTTCACGTGGGCGGGTGCCAGATGGATATAGCGGGCGGTGGTGTCGACGTGCGCGTGACCGAGCAACGCCTGCATCACCGCCAGGTCGACTCCGGCTTCGGCCAGTGCGGTGCCGAAGGTGTGCCGCAGCGCGTGGGGATGACCTGCGGTGATCCCGCTGACGGCTCGGTGATAGCGGAAGATCGTGCGCAGCCCGGCTGCCGTGAGCGGTCGTCCCCGGTGGGGGCCCTTGGCCACCAGGAACAGCCGCTGCTCGGTCGACTCGGGACGCTCGGCCAGCAGATATACCTGGATGACCGAGGCGACGTCGGCGTCCAACGGGACGCGCCGCTGCCGATCACCCTTGCCGATCACGCTCGCCCAGCGGCCACCGATGTCGGCGTCGGCGACGTTCAAGCCGAGCACCTCGGCCGAGCGCAGCCCGCAATACAGCATCAGGCCCGCGATCGCTCGGTCGCGCCAGGTGTGGAAGCTGGCCAGCAACTCGGCCGCCTGGGTCTGGGACAGTGCTTTGGGCAGGCGCCGGGGCTCGCGCAGTCGTAGCGAGGAGCGATTCTTCGGGCGGCGGATCGTGTGCGCGAGCATCCCGGACCGCTCGCCGGCCACTCGCCAGCGCGCCTCGCGTCCTTTCGGGACCGGGTTGATGGACTCCGGTTCGCGCATCGTGACGAACGTGAACAGCCCCGAGATGGCCGCCAGCCGCCGGTTGATCGTCGTGGCGGCGTACTGATCCATCCGACGGCCCGACAAGGTGACCACGTTCGGGCCGCCGCGACGCCCGGGAACCCTGGCCTCGCGACAGGCGTGCAAGAACTTCAGCAGTGTCTCGGTCGTCACCTCGCCCAGCGACACGTCCTCGGTTGCCAGCCAGCGGCAGAACGCCAGCAGGTCATAGCCGTAGGCGCGGACGGTCTTGGGCGAGTAGTTCCGGTCTGCCAGATACGCCAGATACTCATCGACCAGGACGAACTGCCCGGCGCGCGGCCCGGCCAGCATCCAGCTACCCTCACGCGCTTCCAGCCGGAGTCCTTGTTCGATCATGAGAACAGATGTACCCGCGATGACCCCATCCGGCCAGCAGGTAGCAGATCACGGCGTGTCGCTGACCAGGGGAAACATAAGTGTTAGCCGGTTAAGAGGGAGAACCCGGTGCGGCCGACGGAGCGGCGGATCTGCAGGCCGGCCAGGAAACGGCCGAACTCGTCGCTGATGCAGTTCGAGCCGCGGTCGATGCGGAAGACGGCGCCAGGCTGGAGCAGGCCGGTGCCGGCTGCCATCCGGATCGCGTCCTTGACCAGGCTGGTGCGGTAATGATCGGCCATCGCCCAGCCCAGGACCGCCTTGCTGTGGCAGTCGATGACCGTGGCCAGCTAAAGGAAGCCCTCCCACGTGCGGACGTAGGTGATATCGCCGACCAGCTTGGTGCCCGGCCGCTCGGCGGTGAATTCGACGCGGTACTGGCCGATGCCGGAGTACGCGTCGTCACAAGCGGTGTCCGGATACCGCGAATGAACTCCATCGTGGAGCGCTGGATCCAGATCTGCCGACTCGAGCTGCAGGTCCTGACCTTGATCTGGAACGAGCGTCACCTCCTCCACGCGCTGCGCGAGTTCGAGACCTCCTACAACGAACACCGGCCGCACCGTGCTCTTTGGCAGGCAGCTCCGCTTCGATCACTTCCCGATCCCGACACCGGGCCAGCTCGAACCGCACCGCTCGACATCCGCCGACATGATCGACTCGGTGGCGTGCTGAAGGAGTACCGACGTGCCGCCTGACCTGGCCGGATGATTAATCGGCACCCGCAGCCTACCGGCTGTGCTGCGAGATGCCGCACGAGCGAGGAGGCCGCCTCCACCGCGACCCCGTCAGCGGCCGGTGGACGGTCAGTCCCGGTTTCGAGAAACATCCTGCATGTTGGGTGACCTGGATCGGCGCCGCAGCGTTCGCAGCCCACCGCGGTGCCCGCCTGCCGATGCCGGTCGACCTGGTGGCCGGGCTGCTGAGCGAATGGATGAGCGGCCTGGCCGAGCGCAGCCTGCCCTTGAGCGTGCTGGACGGCCGTTTGGTCACCGCGTTCACACGGTCACAAGCCGAGGTTGGACTTGGCGCCCATGTAGGACCCTGCGCCGGGCCATCCGGCCCGCGCCAGCTCGACGAAGCGCGAGGAGAAGCCGATCGTCGACAGGTCGGCCAGCGGCACGAACTGGACGCCGCGGATCGGCGTGGTGTCGGCACCCTCGACGCCGGTCTCCTCCCGCATCTCCCGAGCGAGCGCGTCGGCGAGGCGCTCACCCTCCTCCACCTTCCCGCCGGGCAGCGACCACGAGCGGCCGGTGTCGGTGTCCTGGTCGAGGAGCAAGATCCGATCGTCTTCGACGACGACGCCGGTGACTCTCACTTTCATCACCCGGGGCACGCTATCCCACGAGGTCGCGTCGCCTACCGAGATCAGCCAGGTGGTGGTGGCGGCCGGAGGGCTGGGCACACGGGTGCACCGGTGGGATCGCTACCTGCCGAAGGAGTGGCAGTCGGTGGGCGGTCGACCCGGCATCGTGCATCTTCTGAAGGAGATTGCCGACCTCGGCCCTGCTCATGTCGTCATCGTCTACCACCCCTACTACGAGGCGTTCGTCGCCTGGGCCCGCGAGGTCCTGAGTCTCGACGGGCATCAGCGCTACGTGGGGGCGGCCGGCCTCGCTTTGAGCGATGACCCTCTGCCTCATGAGATGACTGTCGACTGGGTCAGGCAATGCGGCAGTTACGGCGACCTCACCTCCGTTCTCAACGGCGCCGATCGCCTCGCCGGCCCTGAGACGTCGAACTCCGGCGAGCTGTGGCTGGCGTTCGGCGACAACCTGTACCCGGCGTCCAACCCGCTGGCCACACTGCGGCAGTCCGCACCCGGCGTGGCCGTCCTTGCACGTCCGTACCAGCCCAAGCCGGCCCAGGAGCGCGGCGTGATCGCCACCGTGCGCGACGCCGGCGGCGCCCTGATGGTCGAGCTTGTGGAAAAGCCCGACCCGTACGCCGCGCAAGCACTGGAAGAACGGTACGGGCCGGACAACCTGATGATGCTGGAGGGCCGGGCCCGCGTCGACGACACCTTCCTCGACTGCGCGCGCACGAACCTCGCCGCGTCCAGCGGTGAGCCGAGGCTGTCGTTGGCCCTGGCCGCATACGCGCGGACGAGTACTGTCCGCGTGGTGAGCACGACCGGCGAGATCGTGGACCTCGGCACCCCGACGGGTTGAGCGACTAACCCCTTCCTGAGCTGGGCGAACCAATGACTGGAGGTGTGCAGTGGACCAAATTCCCCGGCACACGGACAGGGGGCTGGTGGGGCAGTTCACGAGGCCATTAACCACTGAAGTCGTTGAGTTGTTCTGTCGCAACGTCGGCACGCCGGATTGACCATCTGGCCTCCGGTTGACCTCGAGTCGGCTCTAGGACGAATAATTCCGCCCGAGGCCCGATGCGGATGGGCAGCAGGAGGGGATGTCGCATGAAGTACCGCACGATTGGCAGCGATCCGAAGACTCGCCGTGATGTCAGCGTGCTGAGCCTGGGGGCGATGTTGTTCGGCACCGCCATCGACGAGGCGACGTCGTTCGCCATTCTTGACCGCTTCGTCGAGGCCGGCGGCAATTTCATCGACACCGCCAACAATTACGCCTACTGGGTCAACGGCACTCAGGGAGGCGAGAGCGAATCGCTGCTCGGCCGCTGGCGGCGCAGCCGCAACGTCACCGATGAGATCGTCATCGCCACCAAGCTCGGAGGGCGGCCCAACGCTCCGGCGACCGGCCTCAGCCACGACCTTGAAGGCTTGTCCGCCCAGGTGATCCGGGAATCTTCGGAGCGAAGCAGGGAACGGCTCGGCGTGGACAAGCTGGACCTGCTGTACGCGCACGCGTACCTCGAAGGTTCTGCGGTGCCGCTGGAGGAGACCGTTGAGGCTTTCGCGGATCTGGTTCAGGGAGGCGCTGTGGGTCTTCTCGGGGCGAGCAACCACTGGGCCTGGCGGCTCGAGCGGGCCCGGAACCTGGCGGCCGCGGCAGGTCTGCCCGGCTATGAGGTCATGCAGTATCACCACTCCTATCTGCGTCCGCGCACCGATCTGCCGACGCTGCGGTCCAAGGACGGAAACTTCGGCGTGGTCGACGGGAACCTGCTCAGCTATCTGAGGGCCGAGCCCGGGCTCACGCTGGTCGCCTACTCGCCCCTGCTGGGCGGCGGTTACGTACGTGAGGACAAGCCGCTCGATGCCGCGTTCGACCACCCCGGCACGACTCGGCGGCTGGCGGCACTGCGGGAAGTGGCACAGGAGACAGGCGCGACCGTCAACCAGGTGGTGCTCGCCTGGCTTATCGGCGGTGAGATTCCGATGATCCCGTTGGTCGGCGCTTCCTCAGTCGAGCAGTTGGAGGAGAGCCTGGCCGCGGTGGGCCTGGAGTTGACGGCGGACCAGCAGGCGAAACTCGACGCCGAGTACTGAAGACGACTTTGATGGAGACTCTGGACTGCCGGTTACGACCAACGAGGCTGATCGAGACATCCGTAATGTCCAAGTTCCGGATCTGGTGGGGCGCCTCAACGAGTCGCGACTGCGTCCGGCAGCGACTCCATGCTCCTCGAGCGAAGCCAGGATGCCAGAGGCCGGGCCGAGGTGATCCGTGAGTAAGACCTCGACGCGGGACGAAACTCGTCCCGCTCAAGCACGGCAAGAGGTAACCGCACCCACGGTAGGCCCTTCTCTCGCGAGGCGGACTAACGCTGAGTGATCGAGAGATGGGAGAGTCCTGCCGCGGATACGGGGCAGGACTGATGCGTCGGATCGGAGCGCGAACAAGCCTGGGCGTAAAGCGGAGGAACAGCGTGACAAGCGGCTGAAACCGACGCCGTCCGCAAGGACGTACCGTCCGCCATCACCACCTGCTGAAACCATGAAGCCCGGCAGACCTGCTGGCTCGCCAGCAGGCGCCCTCGAGGACAGGCGTGTCTGGGCGGCCGCCGGGTTGGATCCGGCCGATACCGGCCTGCTTGAGGACCTGGTCTTTCCCACTCTCGCGCACCGATCAGTGATGATTCAGGTGGGGTGATATGACGGGTGGTTCGGGGCCCTGGATGTTGGCCATCGCGGAGCTCGCCAGCGACTTGGAACCGCAACCGGGCTGCCGCCACCGAGCACCTTGCTCCGCTGTGACGCCAGCACTGAGCCTGCAGTGAAACCGCAGGCCGGCGATCCACCCGATGTGTCTCGCGTGCTACGGCGCCCCGCAGAGCGCTGATGGCGAGGCAGAGTCAAGGCATGACCGGCACGCGGCGGAGTCAGGTGGACGAGACACTCGCCATGATCGCCCGGCGACGTCACCGGCCGTCTGGTTGCTCCATGACTCCGCTGGTGCTGGAGGCGGGGCGGGTGAGGCGGACCATGGCGCGGTACAGCGCGGTGGGTGCAGGCGCCTGCTCCAGCGGCGGCAGGTCGGCGCCGGGGGCGGCGTAGGCGCGCAGCATCTGGCCGACCAGGCGGCGCCAGGCGCCGGGGGCGGCGTCTTGGGTGGCGGCGACGACACCGGCGTTGGCCATCAGCAGGATGACGAGGTCTTCTGAGGTGAAGTCGGCGCGCAGGTGGCCGGTGGCCTGGGCGCGGGCGATGAGTTCGAGGAACCCGTTGTAGGCCTCGGCGCGGCGGGCTTCCAGGGCTTTGGCGGTGGGGAAGGTCATGGCCAGCACGTCGGCGAAGCCGCGGTCGGCGGCCTGCATGGCGCACACCGTGTGGATGTAGCCGGTGAAGCCGCGCCAGGGGTCGGGGTCGGCGAGGGCGTGGGCGACGGCGGCGGCGTAGGCGTCCATGCGGTCGGCGAAGACGGCGTTGATGAGTTCTTCGGGGGTGGCGAAGCGGCGCGACAGGGTGGCCTTGCCGACGCCGGCTTCGCGGGCGATGCAGGCCATGGAGACGCCGATCCCGTGGCTGGCGTACAGGCGGCGGGCGGCGGCCAGGATGCGCTCGCGGTTGCGTTCGGCGTCGGCGCGCAGCCCCGGTTCGGGCTGCCGGTCCAGGGTCGAGTTGGGGTCTGCGGTGGAGGTCATGGTCCCATCCTAGCCAACTGGAACGGGCTGCCCAGTTTCATTGCTAGGCTGTCGCCATGGAACTGGGCACCCCGTTCCACTTTTCGAGAGGTGTACAACATGCGTGCTGTGACTCTGGACTCCGTCCCCGCGACTCCCGCCGTGACCGAGGTCGACGCTCCCCGTCCTGAGGCCGGTGAGCTGCTGGTGAAGGTGACCGTCTCCTCGATCAACGGCTTCGATGCCGCCACCGTGGCCGGCTACCTGCAAGGGGTGATGGATCACCGCTTCCCGCTGGTGATCGGGAAGGACTTCGCGGGCGCCGTCGAGGCTCTGGGCGAGGGTGTGGACGGTTTCGAGGTCGGCCAGCCGGTTTTCGGGGTGGTGATGAAGCCGTTCCTGGGCACGGGCTCGCTGGCCGAGTACGTCACCGTGTCCGCCGGCTACGGCGTGGCCCCCATCCCGGAGGGCCTGGGCGTTCGGGAGGCGGGCGCGCTGGGACTGGCCGGCACCGCGGCGCTGGACAGCCTCAACGCCGTCGCCCCGGCCGACGGCGAGACCGTGCTGATCTCCGGCGCCACCGGCGGAGTGGGCGCGCTGGCCGTACAGCTCGCCGCCGCCCGCGGCGCCCGCGTCATCGCCACCGCCCGCCCCGGCGCCGAGGCCGACTTCGTCACCGGCCTCACCGACGCCAAACTCGACCTCGTCGACTACACCGGCGACCTGCCGGCACAGGTCCGCGCGCTTGCCCCGGCAGGTGTGGACGCCGTACTGCACCTGGCGGGCGACGGCGCCGGGCTCGCGAGCCTGCTGCGGCCGGGCGGCCGCCTCGCCTCCACCCTCGGCCTGACTGCCGACGCCGTCGAGACTTCCGGCGTCACCGTCCACACGATCATGGCCGACACCAATCCCCAGACCCTGACCGCCCTGGCCGCCCAGGTCGCCTCGGGCGCGCTGCGGGTCCCGGTCACCGCCACCTTCCCGCTGGAGCAGGCCCCGGAGGCGTTCGCCGCCTTCGGCGCCGGTGCGCTCGGCAAGCTCGCCGTCACCTGCTCCTGAACCCCCGCCTACGAAAGAGATCTGATCATGCCCACCATCGCCATCGTCGGCGCCGGCCCCGGCATGGGCCTGGCCATCGCCCGCACCTTCGGCAGCCGCGGCTTCGACGTCGCCCTGATCTCCCGTACCAAAGAGAAGCTGGAAGCCCTGATCGGCCGGCTCGGTCAGGAGGGCATCACCGCCGCCGCGTTCCCCGCCGACGTGCTGGACCGCCCCTCCCTGTCGGCCGCCCTCGACGCGGCAGCCGAGCGGTTCGGCGGCATCGACGTGCTGGAGTACTCTCCGGCGCCGCACTCGCCGGTCCCCGGCCTCACGATGGCCGTGCCTTCCGAGGTGACGGTGGACAACCTGCAGCCGCAGATCGAGTACAACCTCTACGGCGCCGTGGCCGCCGCCGGCGCGGTGCTGCCCGCGATGCGCGCGGCCGGGGCGGGCACGCTGCTGTTCACCACCGGTGGCGGCTCGGTGCACCCGATCCCCATGCTCGGCAACGTCAACGCCGCCGCCGCGGCTCTGCGCAACTGGGTGCTCAACCTGCACAACGAGCTGGCCGGCAGCGGCTTGCACGCCGCGCACGTGGCGATCAACACCTGGATCGGTGAGGGCGGCCCCGAGGGCTTCCCTACGGCCACGCCCGAGCAGATCGCCCCGCTGTACTGGGACCTGCACGAGCGCCGCGACCAGCCCGAGGTCGTCTTCAACGGCTGACAGGCCGCTCGCGGCAAGCACTGCCAAGCCGGAGGACCCGTCCCCTCTCGCCCACCCCCGTCTTCCCAAGGAAGTCTCATGCACATCGTCTTGTGGATCGTGCAGGCCGTACTGGCCGTCATGTTCGGCATGGCCGGGCTCATGAAGTCCACCCAGCCCAAGGACAAGCTCCAAGCCAAGCTGCCCTGGGTGGAGGACTTCTCCGCCGGCACCGTCCGCTTCATCGGCATCGCCGAACTCGCCGGCGCGCTCGGCCTGATCCTGCCCGCGGCCACCGGCATAGCCCCCGTCCTCACCCCGCTGGCCGCCACTGGCCTGGCCGTGGTGATGATCCTGGCCGCACTCACCCACGCCCGCCGCAAGGAACCCGCCGCGATCGCCTTCAACGCGGTCCTGCTGGTCCTGGCCGCCCTGGTGGCCTGGGGCCGCTTCGGCCCCTTCAGCTTCTGACCCCCGACGCCGCCCGACGAATGAGGACCATCGATCTGGGCACCCGGCTCCAGCGGCCAAGCCCTTTCCCCGGCATGCCGGGGCGCGGTGGGTCGTGGGCTGAGGTCAGCCGCTCTTGTCCGGTGCGGGTGCGGTGATGCCCGCCGGGCTGGCGCGGAGCATGGCCTTGTAAAGAGCGTCGTGCTCGGGGGAGGCCGGCAGGGGGCCCCGGGCCGGGGCCTCGAAGGACTGGATGAACAGGGCGACGACGCGTCGCCACGCGTCGGGAGCGGCATCGCCGGTGGCGTTCACGACGCCGGCGTTGGCCATGTGCATCAGCACCAGATCCGAGGGGTCGAAGTCCGCACGCAGACGGCCGGTGGCCTTGGCGCGGCCGATGAGCTCCACCATGCCCTCGTACGCCTCGTTGCGGCGCTCCTCCAGAGCCTTGGCGGTGGGGAAGGTCATGGTGAGCACGTCGGCGAAACCGTAGTCGGCGGCCTGCATCGCACAGGCGGCCTCGATGTAGCCGGTGAAACCCTGCCAGGGATCGGGGTCGTCGAGAGCCACGGCGACCGCGTCGGCGTAGGCGTCCATGCGGTCGGCGAAGACCGCGGCGACCAGCTCCTCCTTCGTGGGGAAGTGGCGCAGGATGGTGGCGATCCCCACGCCTGCCTCGCGAGCCACGGAGGCCATGGAGGCGTTCAGGCCGTCGCGTCCCAACACCGTGCGCCCGGCGGCGATGATCCGCGCCCGGTTGCGCTCGGCGTCGCTGCGCAGGGGCTGGGCGGTGCCGTTGGGGTGCTGAGCGCCAGGGTTCATGTCGGCCAGTGTAGCAATCGGATTGCCCTATCCATTTTGGTGGTACTGTGGTGGGCGGCGAATTGGAGAGGTCTATCCAGATCTTGAACGGATAAGCCTCTCCGCTTTGACGTGCCGCTTCGCCATCACGTTCATGCGAAAGGATCGCTGTGACCAGCATCGCCATCGTAGGAGCCGGCCCCCAGCTGGGCCTGGCCATCGCCCGCACCTTCGGCACCCAGGGCTTCGACGTCGCCCTGATCTCGCGTAACGGGGAGAAGCTCGACGGTATCGTCGGCAAGCTCGCCGCCGACGGCATCACCGCCGCCGCGTTTCCCGCGAACGTGCTCGACCGCGCCGGGCTCACTCACGCGCTCAAGGAGGCCGCCGCGAAGTTCGGCGGAATCGACATCCTGGAGTACTCCCCGGTGCGCCGGTGACGAGAGCGGTCTTGCCGCTGAACGTTCGTCGACGCCACCGGCGGCAGCCTCCTCGGCTAGGCAGGCTGTCGAAGATCCGTAGCAGCGCAGTCACCGTGGAGAACTGCGTCTCCTTGGAATAGAACCACTGGTCGGGCCGCCACTCACGCGGCGGCGTGGCTGCAGATTCCGGACGGGAGTTTGGATGTCGAGCGGGCGAACTCCAGGGCCTGGCGGCAGACGGTATTCGGCGCGGTCAACCTGCACACGACTGCCACCGCCATGGCGCGCTTCTTTTCCGAGCTGACCGGCGAGGACGGCCCTGTGCGCGCGCTGGTCGGGCCGGAGTTGCACGCCGAGCTCCTCGCGCCCCAGGTCACAGACTTCGATGAGGTCTTCGGCACCAGGATCACCTGGACACTCGGGTTCGTCCGGGACCGCGGCAAGATCGCCAAGGGTGGGATCGGTGGCTCGGCCGCCTGGTGGTCGCGTAAGCACCACCACGGGTGCGCCTATGTGACGCGACGGCTGGATGATCATTCCCGCGCTGCGGATATCGCCGCCGCGCTGGGCGACGACCTGGCCGTGGTGGGCGAGGATTGACGCGGCCGCTCTCTTGATGCGGCGCTGCAGCCGCCGTCTTCGCGCAGCGGATTCCGCGACGGCGCAGGAATTTCCCGCTTCCTAGGGGCACGGTCACCAATTCGAGCAGGCGTTGTGCCGCGGTGGGCGGGTCGGGTTGAGGCGGCCGAGTGTGTGGTGGGTGTCAAGAGGCCTGTGGTTCTGCTGTCCCATGCATGCCGTCGGTTATCACCTGGATCCGCGCAGCCCAAGGCAGTGCACGGTGATGGATCGGGTCGTCAATTCTGCTTCCCTACTGTCCGAGTACTGCGCCGTGCCCGACAACGACTCGCTCGTCGCTCTGACCGGACCGTGCCGCGTAGTGCGGGAGCGGCAGGGCGCCGCCGTGACGATGACATCAGGTGACCTTCGGGGTCCACGAGCCTGATGAACTCGGCGTAAGCAGTCGCGCGGCCATCTGGGTGGCGTGTCCCGTGCCGCAGCCTATATCGAGAACGTGGTCGGCCTGGCCGATGTCAGCGGTAGCGAACAGGTGCTCGTTGGCGGGTGCGGCCATGCGGTCGAGGCGTCGGTGGTGGGTGGCCTAGCGCTTGCCTTTCATCGCCGTTCCATATCTCCTCCTGCCTGGCATTCGCCAGGGGTGTCGTCACGACGCCTCCACACCGGGTCCGGGGAGCGGTCATCAAACGAGATCGACATGCTCGGGCTCCAGCCGTTCGTGCCCCACTTGACCAACGTCACCCTTGGGGAGCGGTTCGCGGCCCAGCGTCCATGGATCGTGAAGGGCTTGACAGTCGCCGACTCTTGCCATCATCGTGAACATGTATTCATGAACACTCGTTCACAATGAAGAGGCTGCCGATGACCATCGTCAACACCCATCAAGCGGAAGCCTGGAACGGCTACGAGGGCAACCACTGGGCCGACCACTACACCCGCTACGACGCCGTGAACAGTGGATTCAACGATTACCTGCTGCATCACGTCAGGGACGGCGACCGGGTGCTCGACGTTGGCTGCGGCAACGGCCAGGTCACCCGGCTGGCCGCGCGTCGCGCCGGTCACGTCACCGGGATCGATCTGTCAGCGCCCATGTTGCACGTCGCCCGCGCCGCCGCGGAGGCGGAGGGGATCGCCGCCGTCGACTTCCAGCAGGGGGATGCCCAGGTCCACCCCTTTCCAGCAGGCTCTTACGACCTGGCCGTGAGCCGCTTCGGGATCATGTTCTTCGCCGATCCGGTCGCCGCCTTCGCCAACATCGCCCGCGGGTTGCGTAGTGGTGGCCGGGTGGCCATGCTCAGCCTGCGGTCCATAAGGGACAGCGACCTGGGCGCGGTGCTGGGAGCGCTCGCCGCCCACCTGCCGGCGCCCGAACCCGACCAGGACGGCGTAGGGCCGACGTCGCTGTCCGATCCCGTGCACATCGGCGAGGTGTTCACCGCGGCCGGCTTCGCCGAGGTCGAGGCCACACCCGTCGAGGCGACGCAGGTGTGGGGCAGTGATGCCGAGGACGCGGCCGACTTCCTGATGGCCTGGGGTCCTGTTCGCTTTCTCCTGGAACGCGGCGACCCCGCGGCCGCGCCGCGGGCGCACGCCGCGCTCGTCTCAGCGCTGCGCCCCTTCGAGCGGCCCGATGCCGTTCGCCTGCGCGGCACCGCCAACCTCATCACGGCGACCCGGCCATGAGCCCGCCCAGGGCGGCCGCCCTGAGCGAGGGTGAGAGCCTGCCGGACCACCTGGTGGCCGCCGCCGCGCGCCTGTTGGCCCGGCACGGCGCCGCCGGGCTGACCGTCCGGGCGATCGCCCGCGAGGCCCAGGTGGCCGACGGCGTGCTCTACAACCACTTTGCGGACAAGGAAGAACTTCTCGCCTTGGCCATGCACTCGCACGTCCGCTCGGTAGAGCGCGACCTGCCCGCACTCCCGGAGCCTGGATCGGGCGATCTGGCGGGCAATCTCCGTGTCTACGTCGCCTACGGGGTGGCGTTGCATCTGGCGATCATGCCCGCCTTCGCCGGCATGTTGGCGCGGCCCGAGGTTCTCATGCGCTTCGCCGCCCTGGAGAATCCGGTGGCCGAGGGGCGGGGTCTGCGCGCGAAGCTGGCCGATTACCTGCGCGGCGAGCAGGCCATCGGCCGCGTGTCCGCTGCGGGTCACCCCGAAGCTGCCGCCACGATGATCGTCGGGGCCTGCCACGAGCTCGTCCTACCGCACCTGTTCAGCGGCGTCCCGGCGAGCGGGATCGAGGTCCCGCCCGGCTTCGTCGACCACCTGGTCTCCACCTGCCTGCACGGCTTGGCCGTACGACCGGAGTGATCAAACGCAGGCATAAGGTGTCGGCGACCAGAGCGACAACGGGCGGCATGCGAGCTCCCGACAGCGGCGTGGTCATCGAAAGCTATGGGATGTCGGTCGCTCGCTCTTGCCTGGGCTCCGACGGCTACCCATCGAACAGCTGACCTCTACTCAGGGCTGATCTTCCAGCGTCGTACATTCACGGGTAAAGACGTGAGGTTCTGGCATCACGTCACCCGCAAGCCCCAAAGATCACCAGGGGCGTTCGGGCGGGTTGGTTCGCATGGTCAAGACCGCAGCACGGCCACCCCTACCCGCCCGGCGCGCGGACGCCGAGCGCAACATCGCCGCGATCCTCGAAGCCGGCACCAGGCTGCTCAGCGCCGACCCCACGGCCAGCGTGGCGGACGTCGCCAAGGCCGCCGGGGTGGGCCGGGTGACGCTGTACGGCCACTTCCCGTCGCGGGAGGCGCTCGTGGACGCGGTGCTCGACCACGCGGTCGAGGTGGCGGAGGCGGTGCTGGCGGACGACTCGCTCGACACGGCCCCCGAGCCCGAGGCCATGGCGCGGCTGCTGCGCTTGTCGTGGGAGGTGCTCGATCGGCACCGGCGGCTGTTCCTGGCCGCCGACCGGGTGCTGGCCACGGAGCGGATCAGGGAGCACCACGAGAGGCCGCTGCGGCGGGTGGAGCGGCTCATCGTGCGCGGGCAGCGGGCGGGCGAGTTCCGTACGGATCTGGCGGTGGGGTGGCTGGTGACGACGTTCTTCTCGATCATCCACGCCGCCGCGCAGGAGCGTGAGGTGGGGCGGCTCGCGCCCGAGGAGGTCGAGCTGGTGCTGACCAGGACGATGCTCCCGCTGCTCACCCCGTAGCCCCGCCGGCTCGACCGGACCCCTCTCGCGGGCGCACGAAACTCGGCCAGCGGGCTGATCTGGGGTTTGGCGTTTCCGCGCTGGCGGGCATGATCGCTGTTCATAGCGTTGCAGCTGGTTTATCTGATCTTGGTTCGGCTCCCGGGTGGGTGGTGCTGCTGGGTCGCTCGCAGAGGTCGAAGGATGCGGAGATTCTGGTCCTTCGTCATCAGCTCGCGGTGTTGCGTCGGCAGGTGGCAAGGCCTCGGCCGTCGTGGGCCGATCGGGCGGTGATCGGCGCGCCGGCGCGTCTGCTATCTCCAGCCGGTCGTCGGCGGTTGTTCGTGACGCCGGGCACGCTGCTGCGCTGGCACGCGGATCTGGTGCGGCGGCGCTGGACCTTCAAGCGCGGCAGCCAGGGTCGATCTCCCATCCGCGCCTCCGTCCGGGCCTTGGTACTTCGTTTGGCTCGGGAGAATCCGCTGTGGGGTTACCGGCGGATCGCTGGGGAGCTCGCCTCTCTGGGCTGCCGGGTGGGGGCTTCCACGGTGTGGCTGATCTTGAAGAAGGCAGGCATCGACCCGGCGCCGCGACGCGCGGGACCAACCTGGAGTGAGTTCCTGCGTGCTCAGGCCGAAGGGATCTTGGCATGTGACTTCTTCCACTGCGACACTGTGCTGTTCCAACGCCTGTATTGCCTGGTCGTCATGGAGATCGGCACGCGCCGCGTACATGTCCTCGGTGTCACCGGGCATCCGACCGGGCCGTGGGTTGCGCAGCAGGCCAGGAACCTGATGATCGAGCTGGGGGACAGGGCGGAGGGGTTCAGGTTCCTCATCCGCGATCGGGATACCAGGTTCACCGCGATGTTCGACGAAGTCTTCACGGCCGCGGGCATCGGCATTCTCAAGAGTCCGCCGCGGGCTCCGCGGGCCAACGCGTTCGCCGAACGCTGGATCGGCGGCCTGCGCCGAGAACTCCTCGATCGGATCCTCATCGTCAACGCCCGCCATTTACGACGCGTGCTGGCCATCTACGAGATCTACTTCAATGAGCATCGCCCACATCGCTCCCTGAGCCAGGCCGCCCCGCTGCGAGCCCTTCCCGACCCGGCCGAGGACGATATCAAGGTCATCCGACGTGACCGCCTCGGCGGGCTGATCCACGAATACGTGCAGGTCGCATAGGGCGACCGAGTTCTTGGCACCCACAGGGGTGAGCAACCAGCGGACTGAAAGTCTGCTCGGCGACGAGGGGAGCGCGGACGAAGCAAGCGCAGAAACCGATCTTTGACCACACGCCAACTACGGCTTGGCTGCGTGGGCCCTCGAGGTGTTCTGACTTGATCTTCTCTTGATCGTCACGCGGGTCTGATGTGACGTTGGCGGACTAAACGATCTACCGCATCGCGCAACCCGCGCCGATGAGCAACCACCGAGCCACGAACCATGATCAACAATGTGATCGAAGGCCGGCGAGAACCGAGAAACCCCAGGTCGAACGCGGTATTGAAGAGTAGGGCGGGTGGGACTTGAACCCACGACCCACGGATTATGAGAATCCTCGGTTGATGTCGCTCAGTGTCACGGAGTGCTGTTCTGTATTGTCGTGGCCGGAATTATCCCCGTCGTCGTGTCGGTCTGTGCCGACGCGTGCCGTGCTGTATCGCGTACACGCGAGCAACCACCGAGCAACCATGCGTTCTTGACCATCGGCACCATGTGCCATTTGTCCCCCATCTCGGCGCGGCTGTCTGGGGCCAGGCTTGCGTGGTGAACTCGAACTTTACGGCGGATCGAACGTGTGCGAGCAACCACCGAGCAGCCATCGCCTGGTCATGTGCGTCTACAGGCAGGATGGCTCGCAGCGGACCTCGGATGCGATGCATGGTCTGCCTGACGTGCGTGGACGTGATTTTCGGCAGGCGCACTGTCGCTAACGTACTCGTCTGGCTGATCGCCAGCCAGCAACCCATGGGTTCGGACGGATCGACCGGCAGCTGCACGTATGCCTCCTCACCTTCATCGTCGTCCTCGACCAGGGTGTCGAGCGGCGGCGGATCGGCGTAGTCGGCGGGCTGGTTCGTTCGTCGCGGGTGCTCATGCGGTCGCGAGCAGGGTGCGCACCAACGTGGGACACGGATCGGGATGAAGAGTCAAAGCATGTTCTTGATCGGCTGGGGTGTTTCCGGCACGGCCTGGGCGAGGATCTCGGTCGCCTCCCGAGGCGTGAGCAGGCGGGCGTCGCACAGGAGACGGACGGACTCCTCCCATTGTTTCCGTGCTTCGCCGTGCCGTTCAAGGTCGTGTAGCGTGGTGCCGAGCCACCAGCGTGACACGGCTTCTCCCAGACGGTATTCCGATTCGCGGAGCAGCCGCACGGCCGTCGTGTAGCTGTCCACCGCCTCGGTCAGCCGACCGGCATGACGGTAGGCGTCGCCTAGCGAATCGTGTGCCGTGCCCGCACCGGCGCGCGGGTCTGCCTTTGGCCACAGTGCCACCAACTGGCGTGCTTCCGCGATCGCCTCGTCGAAGCGCCCCTGCCGGCAGTAGACATGCACCCGGTTGTTGCGGAGCGCGGCCGCGGCCCCCGGGCGTTCGGCGTCGTGGTTGAGCGTCTGAGCAAACTCCAGGTGGGCGAGCGCGTCGTCGAGACGGCCCACGATCGTGTTGATGACGCCGAGGTTGTTGAGCGCCCCGACCTTTCGCCGAGGCAGGCCGGCACGGTCCCAGTCGGTGAGAGCTGTCTGCAATTGCGCGATCGCGGCGTCGTAGCGGCCCTGGTCGCGGAAAACCCAGCCGAGAAAGCTGCGGAGCTGGGCCTTGTCCTCCCATGCCGCGATGCGATCGGCCGCCTCGATGGCGTGCGCGTAGATGTCGGCCAGCTGCGTGTGCCAGCCCTGATAGCAGAAGGGCCAGTGGAGCCCGATGGCCAGGCCGACGGCGGTTGCCGGGTCGGGGCTGGCCAACGCCTGCTGCGCGGCGGCCAGCAGGTTGTCCCGCTCGTCCTGGACCCATCGTCCCGCCTCCGCCGGGTCCTTGAAGGTGATATCGGGCAACTCGACGGGGCGTCGCAGTACGAGGGCATCGCGACTGAGGAGGGTGCTTGCCAGCCAGAGGGTGGTCAGGTAGTGGTGGTGCGCGCGCCGTACGGCGGTGGTGCGTTCCTCCTCCGCGAGGTCCTGGAGCGCGAGTTCGCGGGCGGAGAGACCGACCAGGTCGTGGAACTGGTAACGGTCAGGTCCGGCCGGTTCGAGGAGGCGGGCGTCCAGGAGGCGTTCCAGGGCGGCTTCGGCGCGGCGATGGGTCCAGCCTGTCAGGGCGGCGGTGGTGGCCGGGGTGTGGGTGGGCAGGCCGAGCAGGGCGAGCAGCGGCAGCAGGTGGGCGGCGTCGTGGCCGGTGGGCTCTTCCCGGAGGTGGTGGTGGCTGACCGCGATGCTGGCGCGGACGGCCAGGTCGGCGTACTCCAGCACGTCCAGGCGGCGGGTGGCGTCGGCGAGGCGCGCTTCCAGGCCGGACAGGGTCCAGTCGGGGCGGGCGGCCAGGCGGGCGCCGACGATCCGCAGGGCGAGGGGGAAGCCGCCGCACAGGTTGACGATCCGCTCGGCCGCCTGCGGCTCGGCGTGCACCCGGTCGGGCCCGGCCAGGCGGGACAGCAGCGCGGCGGCGTCGGCGGCGTTCAGCGTGCCCAGGTGGAGGTGGCCAGCGTTGTCCAGGGTGACCAGCGGGTCCCGGCTGGTGATCAGGACCTTGCACCCGGGACCGGCGGGGATGAGCGGGCGGACCTGGCGGACGTCGCGGGCGTTGTCCAGGATGACCAGCAGGTTGCCGGCCGCCGTCAGGGAGCGGTAGCGGGCCGCGGCCTCCCCGGGATCGGCGGGTACGGCGGCGCCGTCCAGGCCGAGCGAGCGCAGCAGGTGGCGCAGGGCTTGGGCAGGGGTCAGCGGATCGAGTCCGGGGGTGGATCCGTGCAGGTTGAGATAGATGACGCCGTCGGTGAACCGGTCGGCCACGCCGCGGGCGACGTGAACGGTCAGGGCGGATTTGCCGATGCCGCCGGCCCCGTCGATGACGGTGACGGAGGGCCCGCGTGCGGGTTCGCCGGACTGGCCGAGCACGTCGCGCAGATGCTGGATCTCGGTGGCGCGAGCGGTGAAGGCGTGGGTGTCGGCGGGAAGTTCGGCCGGGATGTACGGCGCGCCGAGCATGACCTGCTGGTCCGGGGTGGTCAGGTCGAGCGCGGGGTCCTTCACCAGAACGGCCTGATGAAGGCGGCTCAGTTGGGCGCCGGGTTCGATGCCGAGTTCGGAGACCATGATCCGGCGGGTGGCCTGGTAGACGGCGAGCGCCTCGGACGAGCGGCCGCCGCGGTACAGGGCGAGCATGAGCTGGGCCGCGGGGCGTTCGCGCAGCGGATAGGCCCGAACGTGCGCGGCCAGGTCGACGGCCACCGCGTGATGGTCCCCGGCGGCGAGGCGCAGATCGGCGTGGTCTTCCACGACCGTGAGGTGTTCCTCTTCGAGCCGGGTGGCCTCGATGCGTGCCCAGGGAGCGGCCAGCTCGGCCAGCGGGTCGCCTCGCCACAGCCGCAGGGCCTGGCGGAACAGGGCGTCGGCTCCTTGCGTCTGGCCGGTGCGGGCGCGTTTGGCCAGGCTGAGGAACAGGTGGGCGTCGACGTGGTCTGGTTCGAGCGCGAGCCGGTAACCGCCGGGCGTAGTCTGGATGATCTCTTCTGTGGCATGCGGTCCAAGGGTCTGGCGCAGTTTGGAGATCACGATGTGGAGTTGTTTGGCCGCGGTCGCCGCGGAGCCGTCTCCCCAGATGTCGGTGAGGATCCGCTCGGTGTTCACGGCCTGCCCGGCGTCCAGGGCGAGTCTGGCCAACACACCGATTCGTCGCTGCCCGGCGAGCCGCACTGGTTCGTCACCGGCCAGGACCTGCAACGGGCCGAGGAACCTGATCTCCAGCGCCATGAGGAGCGTACTTCCCTCCCTAGTGGAGTCGGCATTCTAACGAGATGGCGGGCTTATCCGCGGCAATGACGGGATGGAACACTGTCTTCATGCGAACTTCCGGCATCTTTGGTTCACATGCATGTCTAGTGTCCTGAGTCAGTAATTCGCCGACAATATGAGGCGAGGGCGTCGAGGATCTCTTCGGCGGTCTTGGCCCAGACGAAGGGCTTGGGATCGTCATTCCAGGAGGCGATCCAGGTGCGGATGTCCTTCTCCAGCGCCTGCACCGTCTTGTGGACGCCGCGTCGTAGCTGCTTGGTCGTCAGTTCGGCGAACCAGCGTTCCACCAGGTTCAGCCAGGACGAGCCGGTCGGGGTGAAGTGCAGGTGGAATCGGGGGTGTGCCAGCAACCAGCGTTTGATCGCGGGCGTCTTGTGCGTGGCGTAGTTGTCGCAGATCAGGTGGATATCAAGCTCGGTCGGGACCTCCTTGTCCACCTTGATCAGGAACTTCTTGAACTCCACCGCGCGATGCCTGCGGTGCAGGGAGCCGATCACCTTGCCGGAGATCACGTCCAGAGCAGCGAACAGCGTGGTGGTGCCGGCTCGGACATAGTCATGGGTGGCCCGCTCGGGCACGCCGGGCATCATCGGCAGTACCGGCTGCGAGCGATCCAGCGCCTGGATCTGCGACTTCTCGTCCACCCATAAGACCAGCGCCCGCTCCGGCGGATCCAGGTACAGACCGACCACGTCATGCACCTTCTCCACAAAGAAGGGATCGGTTGACAGCTTGAAGGTCTCCGCCCGATGCGGTTGCAGGCCAAACGCCCGCCAGACGCGCGACACCGTCGACTGCGACAGACCCAGTTGCTTGGCCATGGACCGCGTCGACCAGTGCGTGGCATTGGCGGGCTTGGACTCCAAGGTGCGCGCGACCAGCTCCGCCACCTGCTCATCACTCACCGTCCGCGGCCGGCCCGGACGCGGCTCGTCGGCCAAGCCCGCCAGCCGGTCAGCCAGGAAGCGCCGACGCCACTTCGAGACCGTCTCGCGCGATACCCCGACCTCCTCCGCCACCACCTTGGTGGACACGGGCAAGCCGTCCTCGCCGATCGCATCACACGCCAGGATCAGCCTGGCCCGTAACGCCATGTCTTGGGCGCCCTTACGCCGCCGTACCCATCGCTCAAGCTCAGCCCGCTCACCTTCGGTCAGATGCAGCGGCTCGACCTTCGGTCCCGGACGTCCCATAGCCAAGAACCATAGACGAATTACTGACTCAGGACACTAGACGTGCAGGCCTACATGTGACTTGCAGGCTACCGATCACCGGGAGAGACCAGAGGTAAGACTGCCCCACGGTATCCGTACCGGCCTGCCAGGAGAATCATCGACCCGATGTCGCCAACGAGTAGCAGGGCAGTTACTACAGTTTCGCCGTACGCGGCCCGCTCCACCGGGGCGGCTGGAACGAGACCACTTGAACGCGCCGTGCGAGCCAGTCCTGCACGGCGCGTTCACCCGCAGCCAAGCAGTCCGGCACCTGGGCACCGGTGAAGACTGTCAGCCGCCGGCCGGCAGCCCCTTGGACCCGCTCTCATAAACGATCCATTCCCAGAGCACGATCAAACATCGGGAACCAGGATGCAGCGGACCGCCGATCGGTTCTCAGAACCCGTTCTCACGTAAACGCCGGGCAACACGGTTCTGAGAAATGTTTGTGAGAGCATCGGGCATGACCGACGCCCCGAGCGACGCCGACCGTGACGCTGATGAGGTCGAGCGCCACCCCTGTCCGCGCTGCACGGCCGAGCCCGGCTCGCCGTGCCGCTCACGCGGCGGCGCGGTCGCCGGCACCTACCACACCGGCCGCTTCACCAAGGTCGCCCGGCTGGCCAAACTGCTGTGCGTGCCCACTCCGGGCCGAGAACCCGCCCGTCGCCTGGGGGTCAGTATTCACCTGTCGTCGACAGATTCGAACCCCTGACCCTTTAGATTGCGGAGGAACACCGGGAAGTCTGGGGGAGTCGCAGGGCGGTGGCTCCCAGAAGTGGCTCCTCCCCCGGGTGGAAATGGCGGGTCGTTGTCGAGGTGCCAACTCTGGCCATGCCTGACCCCAGCGAGTCGATCTGCGACGCCTCCGAGGATCTGCGTCCGACGTGGCAGCTGAAGCGGCCCGCGCACGCAACGACACGGCGACAGCGTGCCAACACGCGATGTGTTCCGGTAGGTTCGTCACCTGCCGCTCAGGAGATCGCGGAGGAGGCCCTCCAACAGGTAACGGTCATGACCGATGAAACGCTGGTCCTGCCTACGGAGGGTTGTGCGATGGGACTGGGGATCAAGATCTTGGGGCCGTGGGAGCTGACGGCAGACGGCGACGTGCTGCCGCTGACCGGCAGCCGACGGATCGGCCTGCTGACCCGGCTGGCATTGAGCGCCGGCCGGGTGGTCACCGCTGACCAGCTCCTCACCGATGTGTGGGGGGAGAGCCGGGCGGCGACGGCGCCGAAGCAGCTCCACATCGTGGTGTCGAAGCTTCGCGAGTTCCTTGCGCCTCGGGCGCTCGACGAGGTCATCGTGACCGCGCCGGGTGGATACTGCCTGGACGTGCCACCTGATCACGTCGATGCTCACCTGTTCATGCGGCTGGTGCGCGAAGCGCGTGCCGGCCGGGCCAGGGGAGAGATCGTTACGGCTGACAGGTCGTTCCGGCAGGCTCTGGCCTTGTGGCGGGGAGAGGCTCTGGCGGGCATGTCGGCGGAGTGGGGCCAGATCGAGGCCACCCGTCTGACGGAGGAACGTCTCACCGCTCTGGAGGATCACGTCGATCTGCGGATGACGGCGGGTGATCACCATGCGGTGATACCGGATCTGACCGTCCACATCGAGGCGCACCCGCTGCGGGAGAGGCCGCATGCGCAGCTGATGCTGGCGCTGTATCGCGCTGGACGGTCGTCGGAAGCGCTCGCGGTCTACCAGGAGACTCGCCGCGTCATGATCCAGGAGCTCGGCATCGAGCCGAGTGCCGAGCTGCGCCGGCTCCAGCAGGCGGTGCTCGCTCGCGATCCCGTCCTCGATCTGACCGCTCCGGCGCAGGATGCCACGCTCGGCCACGCCGTCGCCCCGGCCGAGCTGCCCGCCGACACCCGCGCCTTCACCGCCCGCGATGTCGAGCTCGCCTGGCTCGACAAGGCGCTCACCGCCTCGGAAGCCGGTACCCCGGCGATCGTCGCCATCGGCGGTCCCGGCGGGATCGGCAAATCCGCGCTGGCCGTACACCTGGCGCACGCCGTCGCCGACCGCTACACCGACGGCGTTCTCTACATCGACCTGCACGGCGCCACCGACGGGCTCCGGCCTCTGTCGCCGCTCGAGGCGCTCGGCCGGCTTTTGCGCTCGCTCGGGCTGGACGGCTCCGCCGTACCGACCACGGTCGACGAGGCCGCGGCCCGCTACCGATCCCTCACCTCGGCGCGGGACGTGCTGATCATCCTCGACAACGCCCTCGACACCCGCCAGGTCCGCCCGCTCATTCCCGCCGGATCGGGGTGCGCGGTCGTCATCACGAGCCGGCAGGTTCTCACCTCCCTCGACGGGGCGAGCCAGCTGAACCTGCCCGGACTCGACCCGTCCGACTCCACCGCGCTGCTGGCCCGGATCGCCGGTCCCGGCCGGGTCCACGCCGAGCCGGCGGCTGCCGGGCGGATCGTCCGGCTCTGCGGGGGCCTGCCCCTCGCCCTTCGCATCGCGGCGGCTCGTCTGGCCGCCCGCCCCGACTGGACGCTGTCCTACCTCGCCGACAGGCTCGCTGACGCCACCCGCCGCCTGGACACGCTGGAGCATGCCGACCTGGCCGTCCGTGCCGGCATCGCCGTCAGCCTCCATCACCTCCAGGAGGAGCCCGCCGGCCAGGACGCCGCCCACCTGTTCGCCCTGCTCGGCCTCCTCGACACGCCCACCCACACCCCGGCAGCCACCGCCGCTCTCGCTGATCGGCCCGAGCGCACGGTGGAGGCCACGCTGGACCGCCTCCTGGATGCCCGGCTGCTCGAATCGGCGGGGGTGGGCCGCTACCGGATGCACGACCTCGTCCGCCTCTACGCCCACGAACAAGCCGACGACATCGTCCAGGAGAGCGATCGAGCGGCCGCCACCCGCCGCGCGTTACACCATTACCTCGCCACAGCCAGGACGGCCAGCCTTCTGCTCGATCCCACCTCCCCCATTGTCAGAAACCTCCGCGCCGACCAACCGGGCCTTCGCCTGGACACACCGCAGGAGGCGATCGACTGGATCGAGCTGGAGCGCGACAACCTCATCGCCGTCGCCCGGCAGGCCACCACCCGCACCCACGATCCCGGCACGGTCGAAGGCCTCGCCGCCAGTCTCAACAGACCCTTTAGCCACAGAGGCTGGCTCGCCGACCTGGCCGAGATCCATCACCAGGCCCTGCAGGTGGCCGTCCAAACTGGTGACTGGGCGGGCCAAGCCCGCGGGCACAACCAGTTGGGCAGCATCCACAAGAACCAGGGTCGCTTCGAGCCTGCGGTCGAGCAGTTCGAGCGTGCCCTGGTGTGCTGGGATCGAGCAGGTCTGCCCCTGCGTAAGGCGGGCACCCTCCACAACCTCGGCACGACCTACGGCAAGCTGGAGCGCTTCGACGACGCGCTTGCCACCCAGGACGAGGCGATGGCGACAGCGACGGCCAGCGGCCTGCGCGACTACCAAGCGATGATCCTCAACGGCCGGGCCGCGGTGCTGATCAGAATGGGCCGGCTGGACGACGCAATCGACGCGGGCCGAAAAAGCCTGGAGATCTGGGCGGAGTTCGACAATCCCCTCGGCGAGGCAACGGCGACCGACACGCTGGCCGATGCCTGCCGACGCGCCGGCAGCCTCGTTGAGGCCGAGGCCGGATACCGGAGGGCGGTCTACCTCCACCACAAGGCCGGTGCCCGCGCGCTGGAGGCCGTTACCCTGTGGGGGCTCGGCGACACCTTGCACGATCTTGGACGGCAGGACGAGGCACGGAAGCGCTGGCATCAGTCAGCTCGGATTCTGTGTGACGTCCATCTCCTCACCGAGGAGGAGCTGGAGGTCCTGCTCGCCCAGGACCTCCCTCAGCCTCCCGACCCCGTCAAGCACTTGAGCGCGGGAGCGCGTTGATCAGATCGATGATCGCCCGGTAGACGACCGGAATGGGTGCCAGAACCACGCTTGGCCGCCGTCGACGCATGGCGCCCACCGATCGCAAGCGCCTCTACCTGTGGTTTCGCGTGGCCGCCGGATCATGGAGCTGCTCGGAGCGACCTCGTTGAAGATCTCGACGGCGCCCGGGCCGTGATGCTAGACGCCGTCCGCTGCGGGCTTCGGCGCGGGATGCGTCCCCGGTATACCTGGCAGGTGGCCGTCGATGAGGCGGACGGCGCGCTCGCCCACGACCGCCACGCTGGACTCGCGCGGCCCGGGGCAACGGTGCAGGTCAGGAGTTCGGGCCGAGATGGCTGCGGCGTTCTTCCGCGGTCAGCTCGCGGGTACGGCGTGATCTGGCCAGTTCGAGCACCGTTCCGGCCGGGCCGCACACCTCGCAGGCGCGGGTCCGGACGAGGCTGCCGCCCAGACCGGTCGCCAGCGGGCGACCGAGGATGATCTGCGGGCTCAACCCCCTGACGATCCGCGTACCGTCGGGGCTGAACGCCGCGAGACTGCCGGTCGCGCCCCAGCCGGTCAACTCCAGCGGTTCGCCGCCGCCTGTTGCCCGCCAGAGCCGCAGGTGGCCCGCGGGTTCGTTGGTGACCAGCCAGGTGCCGTCAGGGCTGAACCTCACCTTACGGACGGTGTTCTCGGCGCCCTGCAGCACGGCCGCGGGCT
Source organism: Nonomuraea sp. NPDC051941 (assembly GCF_044593615.1). NCBI lineage: Bacteria > Bacillati > Actinomycetota > Actinomycetes > Streptosporangiales > Streptosporangiaceae > Nonomuraea > Nonomuraea sp. NPDC051941. The sequence goes on along the minus strand of NZ_JBIUCF010000025.1, from coordinate 133,636 downwards.
CGCCCCGGCCGCCGGTGTCCCAGAGCCGGATGGCGCCGTCCGCGGCCGCGGCGGCCAGTCGCAGCCCGTCTGGGCTGAAGGCGAGGCCGGTGATGTCCTCCACATGGCCGCGAAGAATCTTCGGCTCGCTCTTGCCGGTCAGGTCCCAGACGACGACGGTGTGGTCGTCACGGGCGTCGGCCAGTTTCATGCCGTCCGGGCTGAGTGCCACGTCGCCGTCGGCGCGGCCCGTGGGCCGGGCCTGCCAGCCGGTGAGCGCTGTCAGCCCGCCGGACGGGGAGATCTGCCACACCTGCGGTTCGGTGTCGAAGGCGCCCGCCACGATCCGCTTTCCATCGGTGCTGAACACCAGGCCGCCCGGGAGGCCGCGGAAGGGCGCGGGTGTGGTGACTGGCGCGCCGGCGGTGGTGAGGTCCCACAGGCTCAGGGTCCCGGCCCGGCCGATGCCCGCCATCCTCCGGCCGTCAGGGCTCAGCGCGACGAGGTAGCCGGCATCACGCGGGCCGTGCACCTCGGCCGGGGTCGTGCCGCGCCATATCTTGATGCGGACGTCCCGCGGGCTGAGGAGTGAATCCGGCCCCGCGCTGACCGCCACCGTGCTCGTGTCAGCGCTGAGCGCCAGGGGCCTGCCCTCGCTCGGTGTCGGGTCGCCCGCCGTGATGTCCCACGTCCGCAGGGAGCCGTCCGCATCGACGCTGACCAATGACTTCCCGTTCGGGGTGAACGCCGCCCCGCGCGGATTCCCTTTCGGGCTGCGCAACACCAGCGGGTCGGCGTCGCTGCCCGTCGTCCAGACGCGGATCACGCCGTCGGCGCCGTAGGTCGCCATGCGATCCCCGGCCGCGGTGAACACCAGGCCGTTCAGCTTCGGGGGGTGGCCGGCCAGCTCGATCTGCGGGATCCAGTCGCCGGCCGACGCCTCCGTCGCGTCCCAGACACGGGGAACGTCGCCTTCGACGGTCGCGACCCATGGTCCGCGCGGGCTGACGGCCACCTGCTCCGGCTCACCGCGCGCGGCCGCGCGCTGCAGAACGGGCGGGTCCCGGGTCATGTCCCATAGTCGCAGCGGCGATCCGTTGCCCCCGGTGGCGAGCAGCCGGCCGCTGGGGCTGAACGAGACGCTCCTGACCGCGCGACCGGGGACATTGAGCTTGACGGGCTTGGAGCGTCCCGGCTTCCAGATGCGCACGCCGTCGCCGTGCGCGCTCGCCACCCTGCCGTCCCGGCTGACGCTGACGCCGTGGACGCTACCGTCAACGGTCCCCAGAACCACGGGCGGACCGCTTGACGCCAGGTCCCATAGCACCAGTTCTCCTCCGGAGCCTCCGGTGACGAGTTGCCGGCCGTCCTCGCTGAACGCGGCGCTCAGGATGCCGTCCGTCCGATCCGCCTGGAGCACATGGCCGGCCCGGCGCGGGGCGGTACCGTCCAGGCTCCAGATCTCCAGGCCCGCCGGGCCCGACCCGGCGCCCCAGATCGCGATCTTCCGACCGTCCGGGGTGGTCGTCATTCCTGTAACCCTGCGCAGGCCGACCGGGGTGGAGCCGCGTTGCCGGGAGTCTGCAGTGGCCTGGCGGAGCACGAGGTCGGCCTCCGGAGTGGGCTCCACCTCGTACGCCTCGATCGCCAACAGCAACGCCAGTTCCGGGTCTTGCTGGAGCTGGCGGCGCGCTTCGGCGGCCAGCCGTACCGAGGCGGCACGGTCGCGCTCGACGTTCCTGTTGCCTACCTGGACCAGGACGAGCGCGGCCAGCACGATGACCGCGACGGCGGCGACCGGCAGCCCGCCGAAGGCGAGACGGGTCCGGCGGCGGGCCCGGTCGCGCTCGGCCGCGCTCGAGCGGCAGGCCGCCAGGAAGGTTCGCTCCAGCTCGTTCAGCGGTACGAAGCTCGCCTCGCCGTCCCAGAGGGCGAGGCGAGTGCCGCGGTACAGGTAGTCCTCGCCGCGCCCGTTGCGGTCCCACTCGGCCGCGTCAGACGTGAGCCGCTGGTGCCGCAGAAGGGTCTCACGGTCGGCGGTGAGCCATTCCCGCAGCCGGGGCCAGCCGGTGAGGAGCGCTTCGTGCGCGATGTCGACCAGGTCCTGGTCCACGACGATGAGCCTGGCGGCGGCGAGCCGGTCGAGGACCGCGTCCAGCTCGCCGGCGGGTCCGATGCCGGCGAGCTCGTCCCGGTCGAGACCGCGGCGGGTGTCGGAGCTGCCCGAGCCCAGGGCTACGAGCCGCAGCAGCACGGCGCGGAGCAACTGCTGCTGGTCGGCTTCCAGATCGGCGTACAGGTGCTCAGCGGTCCGCGCGATCGCGCCGGACACGCCACCCACGGCTCGGTAGTCCGCCAGCGTCAGCGTGTCTCCCTGCTGCCTGCTCCACGTTTCGCGCAGCGCGTGCGCGACCATCGGGAGCGCCCCCTTCTGCTCGGCGGCCTCGGCCACCATGGTGACCACCAGATCCGGGTCCACGCTCAGCCCTGCCCGGGCGGCGGGTTCGGTGATGATGGCGCGCATCTCCTGCTCGGACATGGGCCCGACCTGCAGGTGAACGCTGTCGAGGAGGGCTGCGGCCAGACCGGGATGCGACATGCAGCGCTCGTAGAAGTCAGTGCGGATCCCGATCACCAGCGCCGGGCCGTCCTGACCGCTGACGAGCTCGCTCAGCGCGTGGAGGAAGCCGGCGCGTTCCCGCTCGTCGGCGCAGAGCGTGAACGTCTCCTCGAACTGGTCGACGATCATCACGTCGGAGCCGTCAGCGTCGGAGGCGTGCAGCCGGGACAGCGGGTGCGCGCCCGGAGTGAGCAGCGTGACGGCAGTTCCGTCGGCGGTCAGCCGCGCGGCCAGCCCGGCCCGCAGCAACGAGGATTTGCCGCTGCCGGTGGCCCCGCGGACCACCGTCAGCGGTCCCTGCTTCACGGCCTTCAGCAGGACCTCGAGAAGGTCGTCCCGGCCGAAGAACAGGTCGGCGGCGTCGACGTCCAGCGGAAGCAGGCCGGGGTAAGGGCAACGGCGCTGCGACCGTTCGAGTTCGGCCGCGACCAGCTGCCACTTCCGCTCCCATTCGGCGGGGTCGCCACCGCAGGCGACGGCGTACGCCAGTGTCGCCTCAAGAGTGGGCAGCCGCGTCCCGGTGGCCGCCTCGGCGAGGGTGCTCCGCGAGAAATGCGCGCGCTGCGCGAGTACGCGGTAGCTCGGTCGCCCGGCCTCGTCCCTGAGCCGGCGCAATTCCCAGGCGAGCCTTTCGACGGGACCGGCCAGCGGATCCACCGGCTGCTCGGGCCGCCCCAATGCACACTCACCTCTTGTTGTCCGGAGTCTTCGCCGCGTTGTCCTGGACCCACGGAGGGCTATTTCGGACATCCCTGGGCCGCCTTAGACCTTAGATCTCCAGCACGACAAGAGGGGGCAAATAATGAGATTTCACGTACTGGGATCCTTGGAGATCCACACGGGGGATGGAGCCGTCGACGCCTACGTGAACCGGGCCGGGCTCCTGTGCGGCATGGGCGACAGGGTCTACGTCCGGCGCGACGTCGAGGCCGGCCTGACGCTCGCCCCGTCCGATCCCCACCTGCTGTGCCTGCGCGGCCGACTCCTGGCCGAGGACAACGACATTCCGGCCGCCAAGGCGGCCCTGTCAGCCGCAGTCGCAGCCGATTCCAGGCCTGCCGAGGTGGGAGCGTCCCGCGATGCGCTGGCCGACCAGGACGGAGACCTGGACGCCCCCGTCCAGTTCTTTGACGTCCACGCGGACGTTGCCGCGGTTGCAGACCACCTCGGAGAAGGGTGGGGGTCAGCAGGGCGGCCTGGTCGTAGGCGTTCAGCGCCTAGGTCAAGCGCCCGAGGTGCTGGTGGAGGGCAGCGCGCTCGAAATAGGCGCGTGACTCGTTCGGGTCGACGGTGACGACCGCGGTGTAGTCGCCGATGGCCTGCTCGTGGTCGCCGGACCGAGCCCGGGCAGCGGCCTGGTGCATAAGCATCCAGCGTCCACGGAGATGGCTTGTGGGTTTGAACATAGTCGTCACCTTGTAGCCTTCGGGCCATCACCGCACGTGCGGAGCCGACCGCAGGTAAACGTCGGGGACGATCACGCGCTCCCGGGCCATCCCCGCGCGGGGATGGCCCGTAGGTGACCACATGTACTGTCGGACCCGCGCCTGCGGCATGGTCGGGCCGAGAGCGCCGCCTAGCAGGAGAGGCGCGAATGGCGATCAGCGCCACGCTGGCACTCCAAGATCGACGCAATCGACACCACTTCACCCTGCCGGGTGAGCGCCTCGACCGCTGTACATCCCCATCCCTGCCGCCCGACATCCACGGCAACCACCACCCCGCGAGAGATTCACGGCGCATTGAAGAGGGCCATCCGGCAAGCTGAGGCACGCGACATGGCTCAGGAACGTTGCCGAGCTGGTCATCACGCCTAAGAGCACGGACGGGCGCCCGGCAGAGCACTCACCCGGCACCAGGCGGAGGCAGTGCTCAAGGCCGCGAAGTCGTCCGAACTCCACGCCTACGTGGTGATCAGCCTCACCACGGGGATCCGCACCGAGGAGGCCCGCGCGCTGCGCTGGGATCATGTCGTCGCCTTGATACCGAACCTCAAGTCCTGGCGACCGTCACGGAGGCGGGGTTCAACCACAAGACGTTCGCCATCTACGTATGGCGTGCCGACCGAGAGGGAGGGGACACCAAGACCCGCAAGCCACGCCGCACGCTGGAACTGCCCAAGCTGGCAGCGCAGGCGCTGCGGCACCACCACACCCGCCAAGCCGTCCTCAAGCTCAAGGCCGGCGAGGCTGGGCAAGATCACAACCTGGGGTTCTGCACGAGCGTCGGCACTCCACTGGACGCCTCGGGCTGATGATCACCAAAGGTGCCCAGACGATGAACACCATCTTCGGCGACAGCCGACACGGGTAGAGAGTCCGAGTGAGTTGGCTCTCCGATCGGCTCCCATCGACTTCCAGACATGAGAAAAGGGCCTCTGGATTGCTCCAAAGACCCTTCTCACCTGCATCTTCCTGGTGGGGAGTTCACGAATTGGCTTGACCTGGGGTGGAGTGGTACTCAGAAGCTCGCTTCCCGCACTGGATAGGCGCCCCGTGGTAGATACTTGCCACTCAGTCCTTCAGCTTGCTGAGGGCGATGGTCTGAGCGGCGGGTGGGGGCTTGATGGTGAGTTTCATTCCCCAGTCCGAGTAGCGGACACCCTCGACACTGCCCCACCACCCCTGGCCGGACGACGGACAAAGCACGCAGTCACGGCGGCTATACCGGAAACATACCGGGCACTCGTAAGGTCCGCTGGTGCGCTTAGTGATCGCCCTGATGTTGTGGCTCAACCCGCTCCCCTCCGAGATCCAGCCGAGGTTCCCCGCCTCGTTCGACCTGTGCGCGACCGTCGGCCGGGACTTGGTCGAACGGCTCGTGCCCGACACTCAGACCAACCTGGACGCCGGTTACTGTGACTGGCGCCGACCGGGCACGAGACTGACCGTCAGATGGGCCAACAAAAACGGCGAGCACTGGGACTACACCTCTGCGCAGGCCCATGAGGAGTACCGCCGTAGCCTGATCGTCGACCTCCGCCCGGACCCCTCCCGCAGCGTATGGGTCAGTATCGGGTTCCGTGAGCTGAGCACCACGACAGCGCAGGCGATAGCGGGCGTGGGAGAGGAGGCCCGCCTGGTCGACCACCTCTCAAAAAGCACCAAGCAGGTAAGGCTCGTCACTGTTCTCTTCCGTACGGGCAACCTCCTGATACAGGTCGAGTACGCGGCGGCCGACCGCGTGCGTCAAGGCGCGGTATCGGTGAGCCGCCGCGTGGCGGCCGCGCTCGACCGGCTGAGCCCCCCTGAACCCACGCCCACGCCGCCCCCTGGCACCTACGCTGAGCCGCCGATCGCGTGCGCCCTCCTGAGCCCTGAACAGACTAAGAAGCTCGTCCACCCGGATGCCTACGCGCGGGCCGGGCAGAACTCCGCGGACTGCTCATGGGAGAAACCGAACACGTCATTCGACGCGCAGCTGGAACTGCGATTCTGGGCTCCCCAGCGCGGCCCGGCAGGCGACGGCGTCGCCCAGGCGAAGGAGATGTTCTCCGGATGGAGAGAGCCGGAGCCGACCCCGTTGGACATCGCGGACGAGGCGCTCACCTTCCATACCGCGACCACCCAGCGACCCGACGTGCCGGTCGTGGTCTTCAGGAAGGCCAACCTGATCGGCTACGTGCGGGCGCGCGACCCGGCCAAGGCCGAGCAGGCTGCACGATGGATCGTGGAGGCGCTGCCGTGATCAGGATGGTCCTTGCCGTGCTTCTGTTGCTCACCGCCGCCTGCTCGGCAGATCCCGCGCCGCCCGGCCCGACCCAGGCCGCCAGCTCGCCACCGTCGGGGCCCGGCAGGTTCACCGGGGTCCTGGATGCCTGCTCGCTGCTCACTGTCGAGCAGGTGGAGCAACTGGTCACGCTCGCCGAGCAGAGATACACCGGGGCGGGATGCACCTGGTCAACCGCGGGCTCGGGGCTGGAGGGGCGCGCGATCTATGAGCTCGAGGTCGGCGTCCACCTGGCCGCCGATGTCGTGGCAGCGCACTCCTTCTTCACCAAGCCCCCGGACTATGCCTTTCCCGCGATGGCGGGCAAGGAATTGCCCGAACCTCACACCAGCGCGAACGTGGGGGAGGAGTCGTTCGTCCTCACACCCACATTGTCAGAAACCACGATCCTGACCTTCCGGCTCAGCAACGCGGTGATCAACATCAATTACGGCTGGCGGGCATCGCCCGGCCCGCAGCATCAGGAACGTGCGGTGAAGGCCGCACAGTGGATCGCCGAAGCCATCGACCGGCCCGCGCCCACCGCCGATCCGTTGGACGGGCGCTTCGCCGCGGCGCCGTACGCTTGCTCCCTGCTGCCGGAAGGCGTCCCCCAGTCGGCGACCCAATGCGGCGGACTCAAGGTACGGCGCGCGCGAGCGTGGAAGGACAAGAGCGGCATCACCGTGGCCAAGGAGATCATGGCTTACTACAAGGGAAGGCCATTCCAGCGGATCCACCCATTGAAAGGCCTGGGGGACGAGGCATTCTCCGACAATCAGCAGTACCAAGTGACGGTGTGGGTGCGGGTCAGCAACCTCGTCCTGAAGATCCCGTTCAACCAGACAGACGGCAAGGTGACTCCGGAGATACGCGCAGAGGCCGCCGAGATCTTGAGCCGCCTGCCCGCCCACTAACGGGCGGCGGCCTGGCGGATCAGGTCGGCGACCGCGGAGGGCTGGGAGACGTCGACGGCGTGGCTGCCGACGACCTCCGCCACCGTCGCCCTGGCGCGCTCGGTCATCGCCCGCTGGGCCGGCGGCGTGAAGAACGCCGTGATCTGATTGGAATCCCACCGGAGGTGATGTTCGCGACCAAGTCGCAGCTCGCGGTCAACGCGCTCGCCCGCCTGCACGTCGACGGCATCTCCGATGCCCGGCTCGCTGCCGATGAGGTGTACGGCGGCCGAAGACGCGCACCGCGATCCGTGTCCTTGGCTACGGCTATGTGACCGCGGTCAAGACGGACCGCCGGGTGACCACCCCGCAGGCAGTCTGCGCCGTTACCGACCTCGTAAACGCATTGCGGGTGCCGAATATTCATCCGCACAGGTCGTAGGCATGATGGGCGATCTCGGCCTGGCGGTGTCCCAGGCGCCCCGGCGAGCGGCATGGTGATCGGTTGTGGTGCTGCGCTTGGCCTACCTCAAGCACGCGGTCGCCAAGCACACCTTCTCCCACCTGCAGAACTTCATCTGGTGGCGAGTGATCAACTGGGTGATGCAGCGCAACCGCATGACATTGAGAGCCATCCAGCGATGGCTGCGCACCCCACGGGGATGGCAACCCATCGCCTTCGACGGGGTCGAACTGTTCAAGATCGCATCGGTTCCGGTGACCCGATACCGCTATCGAGGCACCAAGATCCCGTCACCCTGGCCGACAGCCCTGACCACACCTGCCCGACGGCATGACCTCGTGGAGAGCCCGGTGCGGTGAGAGTCGCACGCCGGGTTCGGCGGGCGGGTCCGGGAAACGGACCTGGAGCAATCCAGGCACCGCGCCCGGACTCGACCCAACACTCTCGGCCGGCTGATGCTGCACCGCTGCCTGGTCCGCGACTACGAGGCCCTGCCCACGAGCTCCGAAGTCGTGATCCACATCGTCATGATCGACGTCATGACCCGCCGTCTCACCGGCGAATCCACCTCGTCCTGGCGCGGCACCTGAGACTCGGGATCAGACAGGCGTAAACGCCCACTTATCCTTATCCGTCGGGCAGGCGGTCCAGGGTCTGGCGGACGACCGCGGTGGCGTCGTTGCTTCGGACCTCCAGCAGGAGGTTGCTCACCCGGACCCACAGCGTGCCCTTCAGCTGAAAGGCCTCGTCCCCTTCAGGGTGCCGACCGAGGTGATCGACTATCTGGCCGAACAGCTGGGGATCGCGGACGCGTCATGCTTGAAGCTGTATGCGCAACGGGAGCCGACGCACCGGGAGCATGCCAGGCAGATTCAGACAAAGCTGGGCACGGCGCTGGCGGCGGCCGCAGCAAATCCGGTATTTACTGCGGCGGTCGCGGCGGCTACTCGGCTGCACGAAGGTACGCACGGCCCGACAACTCCGAAAGCTCTCGGCCATCTCTCACCGAAACTGATAACCATTGGCGACCCGACTGCCACGCCTCAGATCAGGGGTAGAGCGTGTAGGTCTTGGTGTTGTTGCACACGATAGTGCCCGGCAGGCAGCGCTTGGCCCTGATCGTAATCCGGTCGAGGTTGGTGCGGGTCGTGGACCATTTGAAGCTCTTGTGGCCCTTGTTCCGGCCGGCCTCCTTGTACCCGCCGTAAATTTCGTTGCCGTTGCTCTTCTTGAAGGAGACCTCGACCACGGTCGTCCAGGCGTCGCTCTTGGTGTCCGTCACGCTGCCGCGCGCCTCGCCGTACCCGTTGCTGCAGAGCTTCAGGACGTAGCTGACGAAGCCGTCCTTCGTGTTCAGCTTGCTCCACTTGTCCTTGCAGCCGGCCGAAGAGACGCTCGAGGAAGCGGTGGTGGTGGAGGCCATGGCGGTCGTGGCCGGCGTCAGTACGGCGAAGGCCGCAGAGACCCCGACAACAGTGGCGAGCATTTTCGAGGGGGAGAGCTTCCGCATGAAATTCGATCCTTTGTCAGTTAACAAGAACACTTCGCGATGCTCCGCCTGTGATCAGAGCACCGCGAAGAATGCTAAAAACCGGCGGTATAGCAGTGGTATGTTCACAGCAAGTCGCGGGTCGAACCCCGGCTCTGGTGGAGCGGCCAGATATCTCTCTGAAGGCTCGCCACCATCCACCAAGCCGTCACCGTCACCGGTCTACGCCGCGCCCGTTACCGCGGTATCAAGAAGGACCTCGAACACGTCGTCTGCGCCATCGCCGTCAACCTGATCCGCCTGGACGCCTGGTGGAACGGCCACTCTCCGGCACGGAAACGCACCAGCCAGCTGGCCCGACTCGAACCAGCCCTGACCGCCTGAAACGAGTTAACCAGCAGAGTCCTGCACGGGAGTGTAAGAACAACGGCTCTGGCCCGTAATCGGTGGTGGCGCTGAGTGATCAGCTGCCAGGCTGGGCCATGTCGAAGATCGACGATCTTACGGGTGTGGTGTTTGCGGGTTTGTCTGCCCTGGTCATCGGGGTGTGGAGGGCGAGGATGACCTCATTCGGGTCATGGCCAGGACGCGCGATGAGCCGGTACCGTGCCCGGTGTGCGGGACGCTGACCGGGCGGGTGCACGGCTACTACAGCCGGACGGCGGCCGATCTCCCCGTCGACGGTCGGCGGGTGGTGGTGTCGGTACAGGGACGGCGTCTGCTCTGCCCGGGATGGGAATGTGGTCGGCAGACGGTTCGTGAGCAGGTGCCCGGGCTGCTCGAGCGCTACCAGCGTCGAACTCGTCGGCTCACGGGCCAACTGGGTGCCGTGGTCACAGAGCTGGCCGGCCAGGCAGGGGCTCGGCTCTCGGCGGTCCTGGCCCTCGCGGTCTCCAGGTCCACGGCACTGCGCCTGCTCATGCGGCCGCCGCTGCCACCAGTGCGGATCCCGCGCGTGCTGGGCGCGGTGGCGGGGCGGGGGCGCTCGGGAGCGTCCGGGTCCGCCAGGTAGGTGTCCACGGTGCGGGAGACCTCGCCGTGGACGCCAGCGTTCGGCCCGCACCGTCACCCCGGAGCCGACGTGGCCTGGCTCCCCCGCGCGCCTGCACGGCGTGCGGGGGGAGCCGGGAGGTTGGATGCTCCTATTGATGTCAAGCGGGGCGATCATGATCGTTCTTGGTGATGATGCGGTAGAGCTCACGGGCGATGTAGCGCTTGAGGCAGCGGATGATTTCCTTCTTGGACAGCCCGTCTTGGGTACGTCGTTCCATATAGGCGCGGGTGCGTGGGTCCCAGCGCAGGCGGACCACAGCGATGCGGTAGAGGGCGGCGTTGGCTTGGCGGTCGCCGCTGCGGTTGAGGCGGTGCCGGCGGGTCTTGCCGGACGATGCGGGGATCGGGGCGACGCCGCAGAGCATGGCGAAGGCGGCTTCTGAGCCGAGCCGGTCGTGATTCTCCCCGGCGGTGACCAGGAGTTGGCCGGCGGTGTCGGGTCCGAGGCCGTGGACGGCGAGCAGGGCGGGGTTGATGGCGGCCACGAGGGGTTCCAGCAGCTCGTCGAGGTCGTTGATCTCGGTGGTGAGCTGCTGGTGGCGGCGGGTCAGGGAGCGCAGTGCGATCATCGTCGCGGTGACCGGGTCGTGGGCGTGCGTGTGGTCGGGACGCAGGTCGCGATGAGCTTCTTGATGGACAGGCCGCGCAGTTGGGTGCGCAGGTCGTCGGGGGCGGTGACGATGAGGGCTTTGATCTGGCGCTGGGTGTCGGCGCGCTGGTTGACGGCCGAGCGGCGGGCGATCCGCAGGCAGCGCAGGGCTTCCACCCGGCCGTCGCGCTGCTTGGGCGTGCCGGTCCGGTCGCCGGCCAGCGCCGCCTTGGCCGCGGCGATCGCGTCGATCGGGTCGGACTTGCCGTGGAAACGGCGGGTCTTGCGGTCGGGCCGGTCGACCTCGGTCAGGTTCATCTCCTGGCGGAGCAGGTAGCGGGCCAGCCCGGCACCGTAGGCGCCGGTCCCTTCGATGCCCACGACCGTCACGGTGCCGAACGACTTCATCCAGGTGAGAAGCGCGGCGTATCCGGTGGGATCGGCGGGGAACTGCTCGGTGCCCAGCACGCGGCCGACCTGGTCGATCACGGCTGCGGTGTGGGTGTCTTGGTGGGTGTCGACACCGCCGGCGACTTCGTCGATCGCGGTGGTGTCGGGTGTAATGGAGGGCATCGTCGTCCTGTGCTCTTGACCGGTGGGCAGGGCGGCACGCACCGGCCGGGCAACGCGGACAAGACAGAGAAGGGGCCTCTGGCCAGGCTCCTATGAGGTCACAACGCCACGTCCGGTTGTGCAGGTAAGCACCTCCCGCTCAGACCGACAGATCCCGTTGAAGACCCGAGGTCAGTCAGGGGGTGGGTCAGGACTGACGGGAGGTGCTCACCTACATCATCTCTGTCAGGTGGTGATTGTCCTGCTCCCGCGCCCCACCCAAGTGCCGCGCTCGCCCCAGTACGACTTGGCGCTCACACTGAGGCTGGTGTTCTCCGGGACGTAGCTGCTGTTCAGGTATATGCATGTGCCGCCCGAGTGACCGTAGAAGTCGTTCTTGTCCGTGACAGTGACCGACCTACCGCCGCCCGTGGGAGTAATCGTCGCTGAAACCTGTCGGGCGCCCTCGGAGTCGTACGCCCGCACGCAGAACTTGTTCGTGCTGTCGTTATAGGAGATGACGCCGTCGCTAAAGGTCCACGAGAGGTCACTCGCCATCGCCGGCTGTGCCATCGCAGCACTTGATGCGATCAAGGCAGCGCCGACCGCAGCGGCCTTGAGTAGATTCTTCATCATGATTTCCTTACGTCCGGAAAGATCCTGATACCGCACGAAACGGAGCCTGCGTCAAGGCCGAGTCCAACGAAAGACGTCCCCGATGTTGGCCAGTCGCATAACGCCTTCTCGTGGCGGTTGACTCGCTGTCCGAATGGTAAGGAGAGGCGGTATAACGGCGGTATGTTCTGACCGGCCACGTGACCCGTTTCCCGGTCAGCGGTGAATCAGCGCTGGTCGTCCGTCGCGGGTAGGCGTTGGTCGGGGCAGGCGTCCGCAAGGTCAGTCAGGGCCTGCTGCTCTGCGCGGTCGATGGTCAGCTGCCAGCGGATCTTGATCGCGGTCCACTCGGCGGCATACCTGCAGCGCGCGGGCCCGTAGGGCGGTCGCCAGGTGGAGGGGTCCTGGTCGGCTTTTGACCTGTTGCTGCGGGCGGTGACGGCGAGCCAGGCACCCCGCGAGGCTGCCGGAACTGGTCGAAGATGCGGTCATGGCAGGCGGGGCCCGCGCAGGCGGGACCAGGAGATCAGCACGTGGACGCGGTCCGGCAGGTCGAGCTTGGTCAGGATGCTCGAGACGTGCACCTTGACGGTGTAGCGGCTGATGAAGAGCCGGTGCGCGATCTCGTCGTCCGACAGGCCCTGGGCGATGAGCTCGCACACCTGGCGTTCGCGCTCGGTGAGCCGGTCGGCCGCCGCCTGCAGCGCTCGGTCCTCGTCGGTGGGCAGTAGGGGCTGTAGCGCCTCGATCATCCGCGTGGTCGCCTCGGGCGCCAGCACGCCGATCAGCGCCGCCGCCACGCACGCGAAGGCCGCGTTCGCGACCACCTCCCACAGCGGCGTCCGCGACACCAGCACGGCCAGCGGCAGCACCGACCCCTCCAACTCGGGCGGGCCCACCCGATCCACAGGAAGCATCACCGGGTACACCCCGGGCCTGCCCGCCTCGACGCGTACCGTGCCGGACGAGGAACCACCGCCCTCGACGGACCTGATCGCCAGATTGATCCGGCCGCCCCGGCCAGGTGTGTGCGCGACCACGCCCACCTGCAGCGGAGCGGGCACCCGTAGGCTCGCCCGGACCCCGACAGTGATCTCCATGCCGCCGATCGTCTGGGCGAAGCGCACATCGGCCTCCCCGCTGCGCCCGTGCGCCGCCGCGGGCCCAGCCCAGGCAAGCAGGGCCACCAGCGCTAGGAGGACCGCGATCACACTTCTGAACACACGCCAGAGCGTAGAAACCGGCCACGACCCGGCACATCACGCGCGGGAACTGACCCGCCTAGACTAGGAGCTGTTTGGGGTTCGGATCTTGGTGAGGGTCGGTGGTGGGCTCAGCTCGCCCTGGTCGGCTACGTCCTGCTGGGCATGGCGGTGCTTTCTTTCGCTACGGCTCTCTTCGCGCTGACCCGCTCCCCGCTATGAGAAGCTACGGCACCGCTTCGTATCCCTGCTCTCCGACAACGGCATCCGCTCGTGGAGCCGAAACGTGATCGTCCAAAAGTGCGAAACACGAGGGGTCCAGACAACCACGGTGTCACCGTCCTGGGCGGGGATCTCGCGGCTCGGGGATGGACTGGTGTCCACGGATCGCCGCGTTGGCACCGTATTGCAAGGATGCCAGATCAAACGAGGGAGCCGAAGACGGCGAGGTCAGGGTTGAGGTTGGCGGGGAGGTGCAGAGGTTCGATGGCGCCAGTTCGGGCGTCGAGGGAGAAGTAGCCGTAGCGGACGCCCTTGGAGGCGGCGATGTGGATGAGGAGATGATTGTTGTCCACCCAGCCGAGCAGATCGGTGAAGGTCTGCCCCCATGGCATCTTCGGCTCGTGGGTGGCCACCACGTCGCCGGTGGCCGCGTCGGCCACCCTGATCGGGCCGCCGTAGTCGTCGGCGCGGAGTTTCCCGTCGGGGGAGGGAAGGATGCCCGGTACCGTGGGCCCCGACATGGCGGTTTGGCTGCCGTTGGGGTGGAAGGTGAAGGCCGGGGGCGCGCTGTTCGTGTGGCAGCTGACGCCTTCACCGGTGACCCAGAGCATGCTGTCGCAAGCGTGGCGGATGGGCGTGGTCCGACCGGCCCCCAGGTCGGTGAAGTATGTCTCGCCCTGCGCGGTGACGCGGACGGCGATGTACTCGCCGTCTGAAGAGAACATCGGCGTCGAGTAATTGGCGAGCTGCGCGGCGGTGAGTTCGGGCGTGATGTCGCGGATCTGCCTGGTGCTCAGATCCGCGACGACCCAGCGACGCCGGAGCACGTCCAGATAGGCGACCTTGTTGCCGTCCCCGCTGATCGCCACGGACGGGTGCCAGGTCAACGCCGCCCCGCCGTTGGCGTCCTCACTCAGGACCTGCACCGCCGCGTTGGGGATCAAGGAGCTGCCGCGGCACTCCGGGTAGGAGCCACAGGTCTCATTGCTGATATTTGCGGACCACTCCAGGGTGGTGCGGAACACCAGACCCCACCCAGCGCAGAGCACGTCACCGGCCTTGTCCTTGTCCTCGAACCCGGGGGCGGCGTCCAGGTCGAGCGGGCAACTGGCGGCCATAGCATACCGAATCGGGGCCGTTGTCTGCGGCGGCTCCCAGGCTTTCCACTCACCGCGCGGCAATGCAAACGTCATGGTGAACGTGCTGGGGGAGTCCATAGCGGCGTCCATCAGGCCTTTGTCAACCTCGGTCCGCAGTTCGCCGTCCTTGGTGAAGGCAAATGTGCCCGAGGCGACGATTGCCGGATCCTGGTTCGCCTGCCGAATCCCCAGGTAGCCCGCCACCGCTACGGCGACGACGGCCAGGGCGACTCCGACACGGAAGCGCTTTTTCGTCCGTACGGCTCGGCTGGCTGAACGGATGGTGCCGGAGAGGTCGATGACCGGTGGGTCGGGAGGGAGGTCGTCGAGGGACAGCCGATCACGGCCGAGCGAGAAAGGAAACGGAAGGTCGTCGGATGACACGTGATCGTGATCGAACACCACCGAGGCCACGCGATCCACCGACACGCCGTCAGCCATGGCCTTCCGGTAGAGCGCCAGCTTGGCCATCGTCGCGGGCGCGGAAGGGATCCCGCGCCAGCGACTCCCGACTGCGACGAGAGCATGCCGTACCAGGGAAAGGGCCTTCTGCTCATCTTCGGTGAGGAGATAGGCGGACTTGGCCAAGTCGGGACCAAGCCGCCTCGCGAGCTTGATGAAGTCTATGGTCATGAGGGGCCTAAGCGATCTTCCCGGCCATACAAGCGGTCCTCGCGGCCGCCACCAGTCCATTGATCATCCACTCGCGAAAGTGCTCCATGGCGAAAATACTCCGTTCCCATATTTCGACATAAGGCAACACGTTAGGGATAGGCGGTATGTCTCCGGTATATCGCCGTCTTCGGCAACACCAGCCGCAGAGCTGAGCTGTCTGCCCGCGTTGATCACGGCTCTTCCCGGCGAGATGATGTCGCATGGCTGGGCACCTCACCACGCTCATGCTCGGTTGCCCCGGACATGGCCCTGTGGCGGCGGGTCGCGGTTGCCGAAGCGGCGGTAGAGCGTCGTGACGCTCACCCTCGCCTGCTCGGCAATCTGCTGCAGCGTCGTCTCCGGCCCTATCTCCTCGAGCGCCGCGACAGCGACACCGACGATCCGCTGATGGTTGCGGGCGGTGTCGGCTCTCACCATGTCACCTGTAGCGAGTGCAGGTCGTACACGGCACTGAAGACCCGGAAGTCGGCCTGCTCGTCCGGGTCGGTCAGCGCGAGGCTGGGGAAGCGCTTGAGCAGGGCCGGGAACGCGATGCGCATCTCCATCCGCGCCAGCGGCGCCCCCAGACAGTGGTGCCCCCCATGGCCGAAGGCGACATGACCAGGAGCTCCCCGCGTGATGTCAAACGTGGATCTTTCCCGTACCACAACATGGGCTAGATGACCCGCACACCATCTCCCTGGACGTGAACCTTCCCGGCAGGTACCGGCCACGATTCCCTCTCCTGGTGCTGCTCTGCCTTCCACCCCGGGTGGGAAATGCCTCCGCCTGCTGCGCTCTCCTCGCGGATCTTCGCAGCCGTCGATTCGTACCGTGGTTGAGCGGGCTTCCGCCTGCGCTGATCTGGAGAGGTGGCGCATGCGGAGGCCCGCCGCCAGAAGAGCCCGCACCCTTGAAGCAGTTGCTGAAGGGCTCCGCGTTCATGTGGGGCGCCGGCTAGTCGGCGAATAGGGAATTGCCTTTCCGCCCACCTTCCACCAGCCGTTGGAACACCAGACTGGCGACCAGCAGCCAGGTCAGACCGACGCCGACCTCCAACGCGACCTCGATGACGATCCTGTCGGGGGGAAAGCCGGCCAGCACGCCCCGGATAGCGGCGAGCCCGTGCGTGAGCGGCAGGATATGGGCGGCAAATTGGATCGGTTCCGGCCAGAACGATGTTGGCACCTGCACGCCGCATATCGCCATCAGTGAGAGATTGCCGATGGTGCCGATGATATTTCTAAGCTCGGTCTTTCGAAGCGCCAGCCCGGCCAGCACGAGCCCGAAGCTGTAAACACTCAATCCGACCAGGAATATCAACGGGATGACAAGCAGCCCACCGGGCAGAAGGATGTTCAGGCCGAACAACGGGCCGAGAAGAAACAGGGATATCGTTGCGCACGCCGTGCCGTCCAGCAGCCATTGAACGCTTCGCCCGACAAAGACCGGGAATGGATGCGCGGGAGAAGCTACAAGAAGCGGCAGCGTGCCGGCTTGCCGTTCCCAGGCAGTAGAGGCGCACACCAGCATCGCCGCCAGAGCGACGATATGGACGGCGTTGCCGACGAGCAGAAACTGGACACGTAGCGGATCATCGAAGAGCCGACCGATGAGAGAGAAGAACGTGACCTGGCACAGGATCCGCGAAAGCCAGGCGAACGACCACGTCTTCCAGGTGTAGATCGATCGGAAGTCGGCCATCGCGCTGATGGTCGCGTATCGCAGGACTCGCGCATGGTCACGTATCACGTGTAGTTCACCGCCCCGGTGGTCCGCACCCTCCTGAGAATCCTTGTCAGCATCCACGCGCCAACGCCGTAACCCACCGCACCGAGAGCGAGAAGGACGAGGAGACGAGGAAAGGCGTCGGTGATCGGCCCGGGTCGCAGGCTGTCACGGACCAGATCCGTCGACCACGAGAGGAAGACGAGCTTGGTGGCCGGCTGGAGCCATTCCGGAAGGAAAGCTGGCGGCACGACCGCGCCGCTGAGCAGGAAGAACGGATAGGACACCGAGTTTTGAAAGGTACGTGCTGATCTCGCCAGGACGAACATCCCAGCAAGAGCGGTCGCGGTGCCGACCATCGCAAGCACGGTCGCCGCGATCGCGGCGGCGAGCAATCCCGGATGCGGAACGCTCACGGCGACGTCGAAGCCGAGCCTGGCCACGAGGAGGCTTTCCGCGAGGGCGAACATACTGATCAGCGTGATGGTCGTGGTCCGGCCGAGGATGACGACGGTCAGCGGCGCGGGTACGGAGATGCTCGCCTCGAGCGTTCCGCAGCGCCGCTCCGACTCGATCAGGCCTCCGGACACGTTGAGTGCCATGTTCCAGACGGCCACCACCGTCGCTCCCACGATCGCGTACGGCGCAAGGTCGGCTCTGCCCGCGTCCATCATGACTGCGAGCAGGATGAGGGCGAAAATGGGAACGGTCAGCAGCGGAGCGAGGTCGGCGAGGGCGGCGCGGAGAAGGAGGGCTTGGAAACGTGCCGCCGCCAGGAAGATTTTGATCATGTGACGTTGGGCCCACGGTCGCCGATGAGTTTCATGTAGACCTCCTCGAGAGAGGGGCGATCCGTGGTCACAGCGCTCACACCGGCGTTCACCAGGACCGCTAGCACCGCGTGCGCCGTCCCCTCGGCCCCCGTTTCGATCGTTACGGTGTTCGCGGTCTCGGTGACGGACGTGACGCCCGGCAGTCCCCGAACAGCCGCGATGGCACGCCGGGGAACCCTCTGTGCAACGACCCGTTCAAACGTCGTGAGCCGGCTGCCGATGGCGCGTGGATCTTCGGTGAGGATCAGCCGTCCGCTGTCGATCAATGAAACACGGTCGCAGATGGCCTCCGCCTCGGCCATGTCATGAGTCGTCACCAATATCGTTCGGCCTTCGGCGCGAAGCTCTCGCACGAGTCCGCGGAAATCGTGCGCTGCTACCGGGTCCAGACCGACGGTCGGCTCGTCCAGGATCACCAGCTGCGGATCTCCGACGATGCCGCGGGCGAGATGGAGTCGCTGCTTCATACCGCGGGAGAAGGTCTCGACACGTTCGTCGGCGCGGTCAGCCAGACCGACTCTTTCCAGCAGTGCGCTGGCTCTGGCCTTGCCGGCGTTCGTCGGCTGCCGATAGAGCGCCGACCAGTAGACCAGGTTCTGGCGCGCGGTGAGGCGGCCGTACAGCCCGCGTTCCCCGCCGAGGACGATCCCGATCAGACTCCGCACCGTACTGGTGTCCGCGACCACGTCGTGGCCCAGGATCTGGGCCGATCCGGACGTCGGCAGAAGCACGGTGGAAAGGATCTTGCACAGTGTCGTCTTCCCCGCACCGTTGGGTCCGAGCAGCCCGTGCACTTCGCACGTGTCGATCCGGAGATCGACCCTGTCCAGGGCGGCACGTGCAGGGTGGCCCTTTCTCTCATACACGCGCGTGAGGCTGTCCAGCACGACAGCCGGGGCGGCGGAAACGGCTGCCTTTCGTCCTCCGCTCACCCGCGCTCCAACCGCTCCAGTTCCACGAGTGCACGTTCGTACAGCTCGTGGGTCACGATCTCGTGATCGACCAGGAGGTACGTGCCCACCGGCGTTCGCAGCAGGCAGCCCTCGTCGAACGGGTGAAGGAGGGACTCCCGCATGTCTGCATGCCACCTTTGCTCCTCCAGGAGGAGGCCGCCGACGGGGCGCCCGGCCATCAGGGCTCGTGCTGGCTCGCCGACGCCGGTCGGCACAAGCGGCTGCGTCCACTCTCGGCGACGCCGCCGCTCTCGGACGACCGCGTCATGCAGGGAGTCGGCCACTTCGCCGAGCGGGCCGATCTCCGCATGGCGCCGTGTCAAGTCGAGGAGTTCCGACAGCTCCGGGGCGAGATGGAATTGTCCGGCCGCCGCAGCGATCTGGTCGATGAGTCCCGTGCAATGACGATCGGCAACGATGACATCGACGACGTCCTTGATCTCGAAAGGCCGTTGAAATCGCTCTTCGGCCACTGCCAGCAGGTTGGCGATCACCGGGTGCTCGGGCACGGTCGCTCGGGTTCCGACGTCGCGTCGGTTTCCGGCGAACACCGCAGTACAGACCTCCACCTTGAGCGACGGCTCAAGCGCGGGATCCGCTGCCGGCCACAGCAGCGACACGAGCATGTGGCGATCCGTGCGGCCGTACAGAGACACACCAATCTCCTGGACTGGATGGCGTGCGACGACGGCGCCGACCACCCGCCACAGTGCCGCCTCGTCAGGCACGAAGAGGTCGAGGTCCCCGACTGGCCGGACGAGACCCGCCGGGTAGAGCTCGGCCAAAGCCAAGCCTTTGATGACCCGCGTCGCCGGTTCGGCCGTGATCACGTCGACCAGGATTCCTGCGTACGTGCCGCGTCGATCCCTGATCCGGCGAAGCTCGTCGCGGGAGCCGGTCCCCAGCTGATGTCCCTCGTTTTCCAAGGCCGAAAGGGGCAGGGCCGGCAGCGACCAGCTGCGTACCCGAGCAGCTCGCACCAAGGCCCAGTCGGCCCCTTCCTCGGGGTTCTCCGGTACGTCCAGCAACCTGCCCAGCAGGTCCGTGTCTATCCGCATCTCCTGCATCACGGCGCCAACCGCCAGTCGACGTGGTCGACCTGCCATCCTTTGCGCCACAGCGATTCAAGGACCCGCCGGCCATGCTCCATGGTGGCGGTTGCGGCCTTCTGATGGACGACGTTGCCGACCAGCTCCATCCCCGTTTTACCGGCGAGCGTGATCACGGCACTGAGGAGACCGTCCCGTGCGTCCTTCGCGGACGGGCCCGGTTCCACGAACATGTCCACGAAATCCGCGTACTCCTCATCGGTCACCTCATCGCGCATGCGCGTGAGCAGGGTGGCATGGCCGACGGGAACGCCACCGGCGATCGCCACGTAGGAACGCCGGTCGACGGACTCAAGGATGGTTCGAGCGGCGCGCCGCGCCGCGTCCAGCCGCGCCGCACGCCCCTGCTTCTCGTAGCCCGTCTGAAAGGCCCGGACCAGCCAGTCTTCAATAAGCCGCATGTAGTCGGAGGTCGCCTCGACGATCGACACCTTCGCCTGATGGATCGGTTGGGTGGATGAGTCGGTCAACCGCACATAGGTCACCGCTCGCTCCCACGGCGGAGGAAGATCGACCGGTGTCCGCACCCGGATGGTCAGCACGTCGGCATCGGTGAAGCTCCCGCTCAGCGCATCGCGTAACGACCGCACACTCTGGGCGGTGGAAAGCAGGGCGGGGTCACAGTACTCCACCAGGCAGTGGCGGTCACCGGTGATGCCGTCGACGAACTCGCCGGCAACATACGGTCGTCCATCCATGACGTACAGCAGCTGCGCCGCGTCAGCGGATCTCAGATAGGAATCGAGCGGGCTCACCGTATTCTCCCCTTGGGCCTGACCACTGTGACCAGATTTCGCAGGACGTCGTCGGCGGCCTCGGCCACGGCGCTGGCTGATACCGCCTGTAGCGCGGCCAGATCCCGCTCCGGCGACCACGTGGTTCCTCCGTTAGCATGAGCGCCGACAAGCTGAGCGAGTTCGAAAGGGCTGTCGGAATCCCGCATCAGACCCACTTCGGCCCGTCGCCGAGCGACCTCCAGGTCAACGTCGGTCGGGCCGCTCTGGGCAATTTCCGCCAGGGCCGTCCGCACGACGTCGATGACCCGATCGCCGTTGCCTGGTTCCACCCCGACCAGCACCCTCCACGCGCCGGACTCGGTGTAACCCCGATCCCAGGTATAGAAGTCGTAGGCCAGGCCATGCTCGTTGCGCAGCCGCCGATACAACAGAGACGCGGCATTGGCGTCCAGCAGGGCCGCCAACAGGTCATAGGCCGGGCGGGAGGGCGCATCCCGAGCCGGTGACCGAGCTCCGAGACATACCCAGGCGTATTCAGCAGGCCAAGATGGCGACTGCTCGACGACAGAGCCCAGCTCCACTGGCCGGTGTGCTCTCCACGGAACAACCGCGCCTCGGTAGGAACCCGTGTCGAGCGTAGGCATCCGCGGCCCTACGACGACGAGCGTCATCGGTTTCGATAGGAACTCCGTGGTGTAGTGGTCGATCAAGTCGCGCAGGCCGATGGCGCGGACCTCGGTCTGCGTCCCGCCGACCGGCCGCCCCAAGGGATGGCCGGCGAACAGGGCGGCGAGGATCGCATCCTGAACAACATCCTTCGCATCCGCCTCGGCGCCGATCAGTTCCTGGAGAACGACGTCACGCTCGGAGTCGAGTGCATCGAAGGTCAACTGGGGCGTGAGCACCGCGCGGCAGAGCACATCAGCCAGCGCATCGGTGTCGTCGGCGTGGACCTGTGCGAAGAAGAGCATCTGCTCCAAGCCGGTCTCGGCGTTGGCGTAGCCGCCGAGCCGCACCACTCGCTCACACAAGGATGGTCCATCACCGACCGGTGCCGACATGAGCAGGTGCTCGAGAAGATGCGCTAGACCTCCATGGCCCTCCGGGTCATGCCTCGACCCATAGGACACGCTCAGGCACATGCTGGTGGTCTTGAGACGTGGATCGAGGAGGGGGAGAATCGTGAGGTCACATTCCGTGGCTTTCTTGGGCGCGTACATACAGCCCTCCGCATGAGATAGGGAATGGGGCGAGGGACGGCGCCGCCGAGCCGGTGAGCAAAGCGGCGCAATCGCAGGACATCCCTCTAACGGATCGTCTTCTTCTTGACCTTCTCCAGCCGGGGCCGAAGCGCTGCGTCCATCTTGCGCATGGTGCACCTCCCTTCCTTGTTGGGTGTCGTCAGGATGGGGAAAGTCAGACCAAGCAGTCCGGGTGGGCGTCACCCGAAAACTCCGATGTCACCTTGAGGCCCCATTCAGCCAAAATCGCCGCCCACATGCCGATCTCAGCATGGAGGCCCCTCCGCAGGACGAGCCGACCCGCCCTCTCAACCTCCCAGACCGCGCTCAGTGCCTCGATGGGCGCCATGTCATCGAAGAGTTCACAGAGGCAGGACGCGGCATATTCCAGCGTGGTCCGCTTGTCCTGGTGAAGGACCAACCGCGTGAGGTGGGATATCTTGGGATCGGACCACAGCCCACGCCAACTACATGCCACAGCTTTTTGCCAGAGCTGTTCTGCGACAGTCGCCAGTTCGTCATCGGAAAGCGAGGCAAGCCTTCCCCATATAGGCGGGAGGAGCTTGACCGGATACACGGCACCTCGGCCTGCGAGTCCCTCCGCTTTGACCCCGAAAAGGTGTAAGTTGGACTCAACCTCGATCCGGTCACTCGGCGAATGAAGGCAATTCGCGAACGCACCGCGGGCGTGGTGGCGCCTGATTCGTTGCTTGATGGCCAGACACTTGGCCACGGCGTCGACACCCTCGACTACGAGCAGGTAAAGGGGGCCGCTGCGTAGATAGCGTGCCAGGAGGTTTTTGGTGATCGGTTGTTTTCCATGCGTGACGTCGGGCCACATCTGATCGACCTGGTCGCGCTCCAGGATGATCTCGCGAGCGACCTGCACCTGCAGCTCCGCGCAAGCGACCTCCGCCATGACATCCGCGCGGACCTTCGGGTCGGCGAGACCGTCGGGTTTCACGAGCAACAGTGATGTCTCCAGCGAAGCGGATCCTGTGATTCGTGAACGCTCATGGTCACATGCTTTTCTCCGGGTACGCGTCGTTATTCCGAGCAACCCGTCAGTGGGCCACGCGGCAGTCATCGGTCGTCCCAGCCGAATCCGAGGGAAATTCTGCGGCCCCTACGGCCTCCTTGATCCATGGAGCCAGTATCACCCGGCGGCATCGCTTTCGTCAGCGGTTGTGCCTGGCAGCTTGCTGCATGGCAGCAATATCCGTTGCGCGTGATGTCGGCAGGTAGAGGACAGCGATCGCCCGTGGCAGGAAATAACCACTGTCAACGGAGGCAGTAACCGGGTTCTATTGAGAGCGTGACGGAGCAGCGGCCGGATCTGACGGCGTGATCATGGAATGCGTTCTTATCATTGTAGACACGCCAGATTGGCGAGCATCCGAAGCTGCTCTACGGACCGCGTTCAAAGATTCAGCCGTCACGAGCGATCACTTGGAGCATATTTTTCTGCAGGTGCAGGAGGGCCTGTTCACCCTGGTCCTGTATCTCAGTGCCGCGGGTCAGAAAGAGGCGCATGCCAAGGCTGAGCAATTATGCCGTCGTGCGCTGGCCGCAGTCGTACCGCAGCATGTGGTCTGGATGATTCGGCTGACGACCGTGCTCTGATGGGGCGACCTATTCAAGGTCATCTTCCTCGATCCAGCCCAGAGCAAGCGCTCGTGCGCCGGCCTGGAACCGGCTCTGCGCCGCCAGCCTCTCGAGGAGGGCGGCTACGACGCGCCGGACAGTGCGCACCGAAACCCCGAGCCGCTTGGCGACCGCCTCATCGGTCTGGCCCAGACCGAGCAGTCGCAGCACCTGCTTCTCCTGAGGGGTCAGCCCTTTGTCGTCCCGCCACTGCCGCTGCGCGCCAAGGGGCACAGCGTGCTTCCACACGAAGCTGAACAGGGCGAGCAGCGCGGTGAGCAGACCGGGATTGGAGACCTCCAGCGCGGCGGCGTTCGCCTTGTCCACGATGACCGGGACCACCGCGATCCGCCGGTCCACGATGAGCATACGCATGGGGAGGACGGGAGTTGTGCGCACCTCGCTCCCGATCTCGCAGAGCCATTCGGCGTAGGAACACGTCAGGGGATCGTTGCGCACGCTGTCCATATAGACGGTCCGCAGCCGTACTCCTCGGTCGACCGCGTCTTTGTCCAGAGGTCTGCTCGCCGTCATGCTCGCCTCCGACTGGGCGCCGCCGTACATGAGTGACGCCGCCTCCCACTCGCAGGTCTCGGCCAATTCGCGGAGTCTGGCCCTGATGGCCTCGACTCCCTCGATCCGTTTCACTCCGGCCTCGGACTTATTCACCCGGCTGCCGGCGTACATGTCCAGGAGCATCGCGAGAGATGCCCTGCTCTCCTCGAACTCCTGCTGCCGCTTGGCGATCTCTGCCTTCTGCCGGGCCAGCAGAGCCTCGAGCCCGGTCTTGGGGTTGACCGGGGCGAACACTCCGGGGTCGGTCATCGACATCCGCAGGAGGGACATACGCGCCAGGTCATCCAGTGCCTGACGAACAAGATGTTCTTTCGTGTCCAGGATCCCTACCAAATCCTCAACGCCGGCTTGAGGGTGCTCGAGCATGGCGAGGTACACCGCCTCGGCCAGGTCATTGAACCCCAAGACCTCGAACACAGGTCCTCCTTGCCCTTTCGCGGGGCCGGTCACATCGTGCGTCTAGCCTGTCTAGCAGGAGGGGGTATATCGCCGGTATCTCACCGCAGCGAGCCGGTGAGGTTCGAAGACAACTGTCAACGGCCATGAGGATCCCCAGGTAGGTGGACTTGGGTTCTCTCAGCTGGCGGCCATCAGAAATCCATGCTGATGGCCGGGGCGGTCCTGATGGGTGGTCAGGTCAACGGGGTGACGCCCTTGCCCGCCAGAGCCTCGGCGAGCCGGTGGGAATCGCCCTTGGTCAGGACCAGGTGGGCGTGGTGGAGGAGCCGGTCGACCGAGGCGGTGGCCAGGGTCTTGGGCATGATGGTGTCGAACCCGCTCGGGTGAATGTTGCTGGTGATCGCGATCGAGCGGCGTTCGTAGGCGGCATCGATGATCCGGCAGAACGCCTCGGCGGCGTCGGTTCCGGCCGGGAGCAGCCCGATGTCGTCGATGACGATGAGGTCGGCGCGGCAGATCCGGGCGACGGTGCGCGCGATGGAGCCGTCGACTTTAGCCTTGCCGATCGTGGTGGTGAGGGTTTCCAGGGTGAACCAGGCCACGCGGAGGTCCTTCTCGATGGCCGCGTGGGCCAAACCCTCGGTGAAGTGCGATTTGCCGGTGCCCGATGGGCCGGCGATCACGAGGTTTTCGGCCCGGCCGATCCATTCCAGCGTGGCCAGGGCGTTCTGGGTGGGTTCGGGGATGGAGGACTCCTCCGGTCGCCAGGACGCGAGGGTCTTGCCGGTGGGGAAGTTGGCCGAGGTGCGACGCAGCCGCCGGGTGGCCGCGTCGCGGCCGGTGACCTCCTCGTGGATGAGAATGCGCAGGACTTCGGCGGGGTCCCAGCGTTGCGCGCGGGCGGTGGCCAGCACGTCGGGGGCGGCTTTGCGCAGGTAGGGCAGGCGCATCCGGCGCAGCAGCCGGTCCAGTTCGTCGGGCAGAGCCGGTGGGGTGGGCGAGGTCATGGGTGGGGTTCTCCTCATCGCGGGCACCCGCCCGGCCGGGCAGGCCGGGCAGGCCGGGCAGGTGGTGGGGTGGTCACTGGCCCAGGGCCTGCCAGGATGCGGTGCCGGGCTGAGCCGAATGCGTCTCGTCGGCGCGCACGAGTTCGCCGACGGCCCGGTGGTCGCTCAGATGGTCGACGATGGCGGGCAGGTCGTCGTCGGCGAAGCGGCCGGCGATCGCGGCCAGGCCGAGTGCCTCATCGACGCGTTCAGCGCCGAGCACCGCGGCCAGCTCGACGGCGCGGGCCATTTTGGCGCGGATGCGCACGGCTCCGGCGGGTCCGGCCTCGGTCAGCCATCGCTCGGCGCCCGGCCCGATGTCCAGGAACGCGACCTCCGCCTCGTTGCGCGGCCGTGGTTTCGGCTGGTGGATGCTGCGCCCATTGGGATGGTGCGGGTAGTGCTCGGCCAGGATTTGTGGGTTACCCGGGACAGACACTCGATGGCGGGCGATCTCGGCCAGCTCCCCGCCGGCGGCCCGGGCGGTGATGACGAGTTCCTCGCCGACCACGCGCACCCAGACCTTGGTGTCGACGTGTCCGGGTGGGGTGGAGTAGCGCACCGAGGCGAAGCTGATGGTCTGGTCGTCATAGACGATCCGCTGCTCGCCCAGCGCCAGCGCGAACGGCTCGGCGGGCAGCACGTGCAGCGCCTGCTGCTCGATTAACAGCTGCTCGGGGATCTGTCCGCTGCCGCGATGCCGGCGGGCGTTGATCTTCTCGCACCAGGTCCGGCATTCGTCGGCCAGCTCGGCGAAACCGCCGTACTGGCTGCGGAGGTTGGCCTCGGTGGGCACCAGGTCGGCCTTGGCGAGCCGGACGGTGGCCTCCACCCCGCCCTTGGATTCGGGATCGTAAGGCACGCAAGTCTCCACGGTGCAGCCGTAGTACCGGCCCGCGGCCACGATCTGCGGATGCCGCACCGCGATCCCGGCGACGTGGTCGCTGGTCACGGTCTTGGCGTTGTCGGTGAGCACGTAGGTGGGGGCGCCGCCGATCCGCCGCAGCGTGGAGTCCAGGCACGACACCAGCGTGCCGAGCGTGCAGTCCCAGACCGGGATCACGACCCGAAACTTCGACCAGGCCAGCCAGGCGCACCACAGCCAAGTGCGTCTTCCGTCGACCCGCGGGCCTTCGCCCCAGTCGAACTGCAGCCACATGCCCGGCTCGGGGATCCACGGCCGGTAGGTGCGCTGCCGCCCGGCCCGCCACGCAGCCTTGGCGGCGTTGACCGCTCGCCGGGTGGAGCGGGGGCTGCCCCGATATCCCATCGCGATCAGCTTGTCGTGGGCGACATCAGCGCGGATCTTCGCCTTCGACGCCTCCACCCATTCTTCGATCTTTTCCAGGAACGGATCGATCAGCTTCGGCCGGGCCGCCCGCTCATACGGGTTGAGACCCAGCTGGCGCAGCTCGACGTAGCGTTTGACGGTCTTGGGGTCCGCGCCGGACAGTTGCGCGGCGGAGTGGATGGTCTTGGTCAGGTCGTATGCCTCAAAGATCTTCATGATCTCTCTGTCAGACTTTGTTACGGGACCTCTTCGGTCGGCTTGCGAAATGCGGCAAACATCAGCAAACCGGACCGGGGAGGTCTCCCAAGGGGGCGGGTGGAGATCAGGGCACCCGAGGCCATCCACGGGGAATTCTCGTGGCCATCAGCCGGGACTCAACTGGCCGCCAACCAGGAGTCTTCCATGGCCGTCGGCAACAACCTCTGACCTTGCGATTTAACCTCTGATATTCGAGTATGCCTTGGTTGGCGCTGATGGCGATCTCTCGCGCATAGCGGGCTGTAGGGGTATGCCCCTTCGCCAGACGAGAGGAGAGCAGTGATGGGTTAGCGGAACTCGACCTCGACGGCGTGCTCGAAGAAGATCTGCAGGAGGTCGTCCAGTTCGATGCGCGGTCGCCAGTTGCGCAGACGATGGCTCGGCCGGTCATACCCGGCGACGAGGGCCCGCCGACTTG
Organism: Nonomuraea sp. NPDC051941; assembly: GCF_044593615.1. Taxonomy (NCBI): domain Bacteria; kingdom Bacillati; phylum Actinomycetota; class Actinomycetes; order Streptosporangiales; family Streptosporangiaceae; genus Nonomuraea; species Nonomuraea sp. NPDC051941. Next base: position 106,222 of record NZ_JBIUCF010000025.1, on the reverse strand, counting down.
AGGATCTCATTGGCCCGCCACAGTTCCCGCACCTCCCGCTCCAGCTCGGCGATCCGCTGCGCGTCCTCGGTTGAGATGCCGGGCCGCTGTCCGCCATCGATTTCGGCTTGACGCACCTAGCTGCGCAACGGTTCACGGTGCACGCCGAGTTGCTGAGCCACTCGCGCGGTTGCCGTCGTGGTCGGCGGTGAGCAGGGCGGCGAAGGAGCGCACGTGGTCGGCGACGGCCTGCAGTTCGGGGCAGCGTTTGAGGATGCACGAGCACTGTCAGCAGGCCGAACAAGCCCCTCACCGACCGGTAGACAAGCGACAACAACACCTTGCGATGTCCTAGTCGCCGCTCTGATCGCGCAGCGAAACCCCAGCTCACAGTGCGAAACCGTGTTTTCGAGCGGGATACGGCGCTCAGTGACGTCAGCCGGCCGAACACTCGGAGCGTGATGAGGTAGAGCAGGCGGACAAGCGCAACACGCGAGGACGGAGCCCGTCAAGCCGCAGGCTGGTGCGTTCTGATGTGGTGCAGGCCGCCCCGTAAGTCATCGAAGCCGACGTAGGTGTGGGTGCGTGAGGACCTGCCGTGGTCGTGTACGTCGGTTCCAAGGGCGGGACTCGGAAGTGAACATACCGCTGCTATACCGCCCGGTATTACCCTTGGCGGTGAGCTATTTTAATAATTTGGGAAACCTGGGAGATATGTTCGCGGATGTCTTACGGCCTCTCAATCGTTGGCGTCATCGTGGTTGCTGGCGGCGTGCAGGAGAGGGCGAGAGCATAGAAAGGCGGTGTTATGTCCCGACCACTTCAGTCGGTGAAGGTCGACCAAGGTCGTGCGACGCAAGTATTTCATTTGCCTGAAACCCTTCATGACGCAGGGATGGCCGTATCGCGAGAAGTAGTCAAAGTGCATATCAGCAAACTTAGTGCTGCAGACTCGCCTCGGCTGGCAGGAGTGGACAGGAACCACGTGCGCGTTCTGGCCGAGGTCGACGGCCCGCTGCCGCCCATTATCGTGCATCATCCGAGTATGCAGGTCGTCGATGGTATGCATCGGCTGGAAGCCGCGCTTCTGAACGGCCACTCCGAAATCGAGGTCTACTACTTCTTCGGAGACGCCGAGGAGATGTTCCAGCTTGCGGTGGCAGCGAACACCACGCACGGGCTGCCTCTGACGCAAGCGGAGCGCCAGGCTGCGGCAGCGCGAGTCATCGATTCCCATCCGCAATTGTCAGACCGATCGATCGCCCGCATCACAGGGCTATCCGCGAAGACGGTCGCCAGGATTCGGCGTGCCTCCAAGGAGGGAGGCAGCGACCGCCGACTCGGGCGGGATGGCAGGTTGCACCCTCTGAGGACCGCGGAGGGCCGGAGAATCGCATCTAGTATGATCACCGCGAGACCGGACGCGTCGCTGCGGGAGATCGCGCAGGAGGCGCGCATATCGGTCGGAACCGTACGAGATGTGCGAGCACGCCTCGCGTCGGGGAAGGACGTGGTGCCGCCCCAGCAGCGCGAACCAATCGAGCAGGATTCGCTGGGCCTTCTCGACAACGGGCCAGACGCGACGCAATCCGCCTGCGCGCAGAGCCCCGACACGGCGTTCGACAGGTTGCGCCTGGATCCAACATTGCGTTATAGCGAGTCGGGCCGGAATCTGTTGCGGTGGCTCGGCGCACACCTCGTGACGATGGAACAATCGCGCGAATTGCTTAACAGCGTGCCGCCGCACTCTGCAGTCGTGATCGCGAGAATAGCCCGCGGATGCGCCGATGTCTGGAGGTCGCTGGCGGCGGAGTTGGAACACCGTGGCGGAAATCATCCGTGATGAAGACCAGGCGCTCGGCTGCCTGAATCGTGTTCGCCGAGCACTGCCACATCCCGTCGGCTGAAGATGGTCACGATCGACATCGTAATCCAACGATCCACCCGTCCCTGCTTGATTGAGGTCCACTATGACTCGCTCAGCCATCCGTGTGCGTTTCGCGCCTTCTCCGACCGGCATGTTCCACGTCGGGGGTGCCAGGTCTGCTCTCTATAACTGGGCGGTCGCCCGGCAATCCGCAGGCACATTCGTCCTGCGGGTGGAAGACACTGATACGGCACGCAACAGCCCCGAGTGGACGGCGGGCATCATTCGCGCCCTGGAAACGATTGGCATCAGTGCCTCAGACCCGGCTTTCGAAGGGCCGTACTTTCAGTCGGACAATGTCGCCAGACATCGGGAGGCGGCCCTCCAACTGCATGTGGCCGCCTTGGCGTACTACTGCGACTGCACGCGCGACCAGGTCAGGGAGCGGACGGGCTCGGAGCACTCGGGATATGACGGATTCTGCCGGGAGCGAGGGCTCGAGTCCGGCGAGAACAGGGCGTTGAGGTTCCGTACGCCGGATCATGGTCACACGCTGGTAGCGGACGCCATCCGAGGCAGAACGTCCTTTCCCAACAGCGCGATCGAGGACTTCTTGCTTGCCCGGGGCGATGGCTCTCCGTTGTTCCTGCTGGCCAATGTCGTCGATGACGTGGACGAGGACGTCACCCATGTGATCCGCGGTGAGGAGCACCTGCCCAACACGCCCAAGCAGCAACTGTTGTGGGAGGCACTGGGCTCGGCGCCACCTCAATGGGCGCATCTGCCGGTCATCGTCAACGAGAAGCGGCAGAAGCTTTCGAAGCGGCGGGACAAACTGGCACTCGAAGACTATCTGGCCGACGGATTCCTCGCGGAGGCGATGGTCAACTACCTGATGTTGCTCGGCTGGGGGCCTGGTGACGATCGCGAGATCCTGCCCTATGCCGAGATGGAGCGTCTGTTTCGGATCGAGGATGTGAACCCCGCGCCTGCGTTCTTCGACGTGCGGAAGCTGACGGCATTCAATGGCGAATACATCCGGGCGTTGTCCGCCGAGGCATTCGCCGAGGCATGCGCTCCTTGGCTGGTCGAGCCGTACGCGCCATGGCCGCCGGAGGCCTTCGACGCGAAGGTCTTCGCGGCTGTGGCGCCCCTGGCCCAGACACGCCTGGCGCTGCTGTCCCAGATCACGGAGCAGGTGGATTTCCTGTTTCTCGACCGGCCGGTGTTCGACGAGGCGTCGTGGGCCAAGGCCATGAAACAGGACGCGGCCGCACTGCTCGGCGATGTGCGGTCCGCGTACACCTCTGTGCCCTGGCGGGAGGATGAGTTGAAAAGCGTGCTGACGGCGGTGGGCGGGCGCCACGGGTTGAGGCTGGGCAAGGCCCAGGCTCCGGTCCGTGTCGCGGTGACAGGGCGTACGGTCGGGCTGCCGCTGTTCGAGTCGCTGGAGCTCCTGGGGCGCGAGCGTACGTTGAAGCGCCTGGACGAGGCGCTGGAGCGTATTCGCCGACCGCATCGCGCATTTCATCACGACCAAGATCTCGAAGAGGAGCAGATGTGATCGTTGCACGGCCGGAAAACGGGCGGTTCGAGAGGTCCGGGCCCATGCGTAGTGCTGTCCTTGGCGTCGGCGGATTCGGTCGTGAGGTCCTGCCGGCGCTGGTGGCGAACGGCATCGAGATCGCCACTGTGGTCGATCACGATGCCGCCGCGCTCGCGGAGGCGGTCCGAACCTACGATCTGGCGTCCTCGGCCGTCTACGACAGCGACGAGGGCGGATGGTGGGACACCAACGTCCAGATGGTGGTGGACTGCACACCGCCTGGCGGTCACCTCCGCCACGCGGAAGCGGCGTTCCAGGCCGGCCTGGACGTTCTGGTCGCCAAGCCCATGGCCCTCAGCCTGGCGGACGCGTCGCGGATGGTGGAGCTGGCCGGCCTGGCCGGCCGGCGCCTGGCCACCATCCAGCAGATGCGCTACCTGCCAGCTTTCCTGAGGGTCCGCGACATCATTGCGCAGGGAACCCTGGGAAGGCTCGGCGTTGTGACGATCACGTTCAACGTCGATGGCACGTTCTGGCAGCCGGGCCTCGCGTGGCGCCTGGCCATGGACCAGCCGCTTTTGTGGGAGGGCAGCGTGCACGTGCTGGACCTGGTGCGGTGGGTCACCGAGGACGAGCCGGCGGCCGTCGTCGCGCACGCCTTCCAGCCACCGTGGAGTGAATTTCGCGGCCCTGCGGGTCTGGTGATGTGTGCTGAGTTGCGCGGCGGAACGACCGTACGCTACCTGGCCAACTGGGCGCCGCGGGGAAGCACGGTGGTACCGCTCAACTCCGGCTGGGAGCTGGAGTTCGACCACGGCATCGTGACCGTCACCGAGGAAAGCGTCATGGTCAACGGTGAAACGCTGCTGGCACCGCCCGCCCGGCTCGCATCGCTGGCAGACCTGAACACCCGGCTCGTGCGGTGGTATGTCGACTGGGTGGCCGGTCAGGATGCCGCAGGCCCCACCGGCGCGGACAATCTCCGCACTGTCGCGTTCGCGGACGCCGTTCAGCGTGCCTCCACCAGTGGGAGCCGGGTGATCCTGTGATGGGCGCCGCCGCCTCTCCTGTCTACGTATTCGGAGACGTCTGCTTGCACGTCACCATCCGGCCGTCCGGCTCGGGCAAGTTCTGCGCTGGTGACGTGAGGCTGGATCCCGGCGGTAGCGCCGCGATGGTCGCATGGCAACTGGCCGCGCTCGAACGGCCGGTCGCGATGGTGGGGGTGGCCGGTCAAGACCACGCCGCGAAACGACTGCGTGATCGCCTGGTCGCCGTCGGCGTCGACTGCTCGTGCTGGACGTCGGTCGTCGGGGAGACCGCGAGGGTCGCCATATTCGTCGAGCCCGGGGGAGACCATCGCGTCGTCGTAGAACAGGGTGACGTGACCCGGCCCGGCGAGGCGCTGGCGGCGCGTGTCCAGGAGGTCGATCTACCTGAGGACGCCCTGTGCTACGTGCCGGGGTTCCCGGCATACGATGCGGTGCGTACCGCTCTGCTGGACCGGAGTCTGCGGGTGGTGTGCGACTTCGGGTTCCGCCCGTGGCTGACCGACATCGACACGGCGGTCGCTCAGATCGTGCCCCGTGCCTGCGGCGTCGCTGTGGCGGTCTGCAGCGGGGCGTCATTCGCGGAGGCGGACAACCGGCTTCTGGCACAGCATTGCATCGCCGCCGGTGCGTCCGCCGTGGTGACCTCACTCGGCTCAGAGGGATGTCTGGTGAGCGATGCGCGCGGGACCACACACCGGCCTGGTGTCTCCGTTCGGCCGGTCAACACCCTGGGCGCCGGGGACTCGTTGGTGGCGGGCCTGCTGGCGGGGCTGGCGAACGGATTCGCCCTTGAGCAGGCATGCGTCTTCGCCCAGATGGTGGCCGCGGCCAAGATCACGAAGCTTGTGGGGCCCGCGAGAAATTCCGATGTCCAAGCCCTTCTCGGAACGGCAGGTCGATCACGATGACGCATTCGGGTCTGGAAGCGTATCCGATGGGGGACGAGCCAAAGGACAACCTCCAGCGTATGTTCGCGGACGTCGGGCGGGTGAATCTCGCCCGCGAGCATGTCGACCGCGTCCTGCGAGCTGAGACCGACGTCTCGATCATCGCGATCGACCTCGATCGGTCCGCGGTGGTGCGGCGCCGGGGCGTGGCGGAAAAGCGGCTCCTGGTCACGCAACTGCACCAACTGATCCGTTCCGCTCTTCCCGGCCACGCCGTGTTCCTGGACTCCGGATCCCGCGACGAGGGCTGGATCGTTCTGACATCCGACCACCGCAGTGAGGCGCAGCTCCTGGCCGAACGGCTGCGTACCTTGATCCCCGTATCCGATTTCCGGCTCTCCACCGGCGAAGCCGTACGGCTGACCGCCAGTTTCGGAGTCGTACGGTCACCCATGCACGGCCGCACCGGCCAGGACCTCCTTTGGTCGGTGGGGGAGGCGCTGTGGCAGGCCAAGCTGACCCGGGACACCGTCCACCTGGCCTGCACTCCCATCGCGGTCGAGTCGTCCGCTTACTCGATAACCGTCGATCAGAAGCGACGGCTCACGGCGCTGGCGCAACGGACAGGCCGTTCGGTCGACTCGCTGTTACACGAGGCGCTGCAACTCCTGCTCGAGAACCACGCGCCCCGCTGGCATTGGATAGTCGAGAAGCGGGGGCCCGTCGCGGGCATGCCACTGCCCGATAGCGCGGCATCCGAATGACCGCGCTGGTCGCGGAGGCGAAGAGCCTTCTGTCCGAGCTCATCCGGGCGCGGTCCTGCAATCCGCCCGGCGACGAAGCGGCGCCGGCAGCGGTTCTCCGGAACTATCTGCGCCACGTCGGCGTCGATTGCACCATCCACGAGGCAAGGGCCGGACGAGCCAACCTCAGCGCGCGCATCCGCGGCACGGGCGATGGCCCATCGCTCCTGCTCCTGTCGCATCTCGACACGGTCCAGGCCGACCCTGCCGAATGGTCTGTGGATCCGTGGGCCGGCCTGGAGCGCGATGGCAGCGTGTGGGGTCGCGGAGCGCTCGATCTGAAGGGGCAGGCCGCAGCACAGGCGGTAGCGGTGGCTTCCCTGGTACGGGAAGGCGTTCACTTCGACGGCGATGTCGTCCTCGCGGCCACGGCGGACGAGGAGCGCGGTTCGGAGCTCGGAACCCGGTGGTTGCTGGAGCACCGGCCTGAGGTGCTACGAGCCGACTACGCTCTCACTCACGGCGCCGGGGACCGGATGCTGCTGGACCAGCGCGCCGTCTACTTCTGTGCCAACGCCGAGCGCGCCAACGCCGGGCTCACCGTCACGTTGACCGCCCCCGCCGGACTGTCCATGCTGGCCGGACGCCCCAATGTCATCGCCGAGGCCGCTCGGCTCGTCAGCCTGGTCGCGGGCCAGCACGAGGGGGACACCCTGCTCGACGAGGTCGCCTACGTGATGCGTGCGCTCACCGGAACCACGCGTTCCCCCAGCGAGGCCGCGGCCGCGGCCCGTAAGATCCACCCCGCTCTGCACACGCTCCTACACCCATTGACCGGCGCCACGCTCACACCGGCCGGCATCGCCTCGTTCTCCGCCGCAGGGGCGCCATCGGTCTGCAGCATCGACTTCGAGTGCTGGCTGCTGCCCGGGCAGGACCGTGACGAAGTAGAGGCCGTCTTCGGCTCGGCAGCGGCTGGACTTCCTCATCAGGTCACCTGGCGGCCGCTCCGAGGCGGCAGCCGCTCGCCGATGTCCACTCCTCTATGGCAGGCGATCGAGACATTCGTCGTCCAGGTCGATCCCGGGGCGTTGCTGCTGCCGCTGTGCGACGCGGGCTTCACCGACTCGCACTGGCTGAGAGAAAGCAATGGCACGGTGGCCTACGGGTTCTTTCCCATGCGGGAAATGACCACCCTTGAAGCGGCTCGTGCCGTGCATGGCGCGGATGAACGGATGCCCCTGTCCGACCTAGCGCTCCAGGTCGATTTTTACCGTCACGTCATCATGTCCGTCTGCGCCATGAACGCGGCGTAGAGATCGGCGGCGAGAATAGCGCAAAGCAGCGTCAGTTTGTCCCTGCCCGTTTCTGCGGGCTCGCCGTGGGCGAGGTCGTTCACGGCGAGCCGTCGAAGATGAAGGGGCGCGGAGCCATAGGTCCGCGTCGCATCGGCGCTCCTCTCCGCACGTACGACAGCCGCGTGGTCGGCCTCGACGACCTGCACGTGACGGCCGGAGAGCGGAACATCGCGGGCGGCTCGGGCCACCTTGGTGTAAGGGCACGTCGGGCCAGGCGTGGGAGGCCCCGTCCAGAGATACCGATGCCACACCTCGTGCCCTGTCGGCTTGTCACGGAAGAAGAGGAGGACCGGCATGGAGTCTTCGGCCGCCGCGAAGAAGGCGCTGTAGGCCCCGTGGCCGGTCATGGTGGCCAGCTCAGCGCGGGTGCTCGTACCCAGTGCGAGATATACCGCCGCGGCGAGCGTTCTCCTGAACGTCTCGGAGTCGTCGGCACTCGGTGAAGGGACGAACCATGCGGCGCTGTCACGGATCAGGCCGTGCTCGAGGATGGTGCTGGACCAGCGCCGTTTCATGCCGTGGATCGCAAGTCCTGGGCCGATTCGCATGACGAGGACACCGTTCTCTCATACGTACTTGGGTGATCAAAGGGAGGTGAATTATCTTGGTGGCGGCTCGCCGAAAGGAATTGACGAAATGGTTATGTGGGGCGCACTCGAAATAGACACCGACGAAGCGGCGCGCGAAGTCCTTGAGCATACGGTCGTCGCCACCGTCGCCCATATCTCCGAGCGCTTTTCCGCGTCTCGTGATCGGCTCGCTGTCGCCTGGTTCACCGCCCAGCCGGGCGATGCCGACGGGAAACTCGATTCGGCGACGCCGCTTCGCTGGATGGAGCGGATGGAGAATCTGCTCCAGGCCGCAGGCGCACGTCCGCGGTGGCACGGTCTGGGCGCCTTTGTATGGGTCATGAACATACCTACGCTCGCGTCGGCCGCGGCGGCGGCCAGGACCGTCGCCGCGGTCCCCAGCGTTTGTGCCGCGTCCTTCCGCCACGGTGTGGCCCATGGCGACGAGGCCGGTGATCCGGTCGATCTCCTCCGGATGGCTGCTCACCGGTCGAGCTCCACCGGCCGGAATTCCGGCTCGTACACGGGGCGCCCTTCCATGACGCCCGTGCACGTGGCCACTTCGGAAGGGGAGAGAGCGCGGCTCGGGCTCATCTCCGAAAACCGCGCCCGAGAGGTCGAGCCCCTGTTCCGGGAGGCACTGGATCTGCTCCTCGCCCGCCATTCCTGAGGGTCAGGACGCCAGCAGGCTGATGCTCGTCGTCGGGCCGGACTCCGGGTAAAGGATCGAGAGCCGTGGCTGAAGTCCCGCCACGTCCACCGCGTCTGAGAAGGCCTCGTACGAGATCGGCGACTGGCCCGACAAAGCATGGTAATACTGCAGCGCGAGGGCATGGCCTGATTCGAGGCGCTCCTTGACCGCGGCGACGCTGAGAGTGTGCGCCTCGATGACGACCAGGCCGTGGCGTCCACAGACCTGTCTCCACGCCGCATAGTGCGAGGCCCAATCCCCTTGTACCTGATCGGCATGGAGGATCGCCCCCTCGGGGGTCGCGTACACGCCATGGGCGAGGCGCGCCTCTTCCGACCGCCCTTGCTCGACGTGCGCGAGTGACCGATTGTGGTCGACGAAGGCGCGGACGGACAGGATGTCGTCCACGTCGATGCCAGTGGCAGCGGTCACCGCCTGCATCACTGTGGCCGGCTGCCCCACGTCGCCCAGCAGACATATCGCCGGTAGGTCCGCAAGGTTGGCGGCGCTGATCTTCAACGCCACCGCGTCCATGTCGACGCCCAGGAGCAGGAGCGGATGCTGTGCAAGAGACAGGCCACGTGCTGTTCGGTCACGGACGAATGCGAAGAGCTCGCGCAGCCAGGATCCGTCACCGCAGCCGATGTCGAGGATCGCCCGGGGCTGTGCTGACACCGGGCCCTCGTCGAACAGTCGGCCGATGAGCCTGTTGGACGCGTTGAAGTAGCCACGATGAGCCGCCGCACTCGCGCGGACGTTGACAGCACGGTCGATACGTCGCGTGATGCCCAGCGGCGTGACCCTCTCGCCGGCTGACACCTGCTCCGGCAGCCGGATCAGCGCTTCCGCATACGATCCTGCCAGCCCGTACATGGGAGCGAAGAAAGGGAGCCTGTGCTTTGTGCTCCTCTCGGACGAGCCGAGCTCCAGCGCCGTGAGGAGGGGCGGCACAGCGTCGGGGCTGTGCCCGCCGACGATCCGAGGGAGCAGTGGTACGGCGATCAAGCCTTCCACCAGGCGTACCAGTAGCTCCGACACCGCATCCGGTACCGACGTACGGCGCCTGATCGCCGCTTTGGCCGAGGAGACGACGCCGGCGCACCCGAGCAGTCGCTCGACCACGCTCTGCTCCGCCCATGATCCGCCACGATCGCGCTCGCGGATCGCGCGATGTGCGTCGAGGAAGATCTCGAGCGCGAACGCGGCGTCGTTCGGCACGGACCACGACACCTCGGCACCGGCGTCGCCGTCGTCCCGTATCGTCAGCCAGCCCGCACCGGCGACCGCGACCACCGACGCCGCGACTGCGGACGCGTTGACGGAGTCGTGCAAGAGATCGGCGACGCTCAGCCGCCCGCGGCGTAGCTGAGTAAGGGCGCCCGACGCCTCCAGCGTCGCCAGTGCGGTGATGGCGGCCATGCCGTTCTGATGCAGGAAAACGCGACGCAGCAGCTCGCCGTTCCATCCGCCGAGCTTCCGAACGGTGTGAGACATGGTGCGATCACGACCTCGTCTGCCTGGCGGCGTGCTTGAGCACGTCGCTGTACCACGTGTCGGCGCTCGAAGGCGCCCAGTAGAAGTCCTTCACCGGCACCCCCATTCGCTCACACAAATCTCTGGTGGCCCGCGCGCTCTCCGCCCACGCGCGGATCGAGGACGCCAACCCGTCACCGATGTGGCCGGTCAGCTCTCCCACCAGATCGATGACGGCACGGCAGTAGGACCTGACCGGCTCGGCCTCCAGCGGCAGCGCCGCGCGGAAAAGCTTGCTGACCCGGCGCTCCAGCTCTGGGTTGATGGCCGCCAGCATCGCGAGCTCGACTCTGGCTCTTGCCGTGGAGTGCTCGAACGTGGGCAGAGCCACGCCACGCTCACGAAGCCAGACGGCGACAGCCGCGTCGATGAGGCTGGTGGCGGTGTAGCGTGCGAGCCCTACCTGGCCGGATGCCAGCGCGCCGTCGAGGTCGTGCATCAAGGCCATGATCTCCAGGCGGCCCGCGGAGACGTCGTGGGAGCGACGGAGCGCGGCCGGCAGCGGGATGGCCTGTGAGATCTCACCGCGCATCGCCGCTCACCGCCTTCAGCACTCCGGCATCGAGCAGTGCCTGCCGGATGACCAGGCGATGTGCTTCAGCCGCCCAGAACGTGGCGTCAGCCTCGCGGGCCTGCGAGGGCGCTGGCGAGGGTGCCTGCGAGTTCGCCGCGGGAAGCAGGGCGGCGACGGCCGCCGTGTCCTCTGGCAGCAGGTCGAACGCGGCCTTCCGGGTGACGAGAGTCGAGACGTGTTCACGAGAGTCGTACATGATCGGATGTGTCGGCTCTGCCATCATGTTGTCGTCGTGCGTGGCGGGCAGGAATTCGGCGAGCACCGCGTCGACGTGCGAGGCCACTCCACGAACGTAGTACTCGGGATCGTCCGCGGGGTGCAACAGAACCGCGAAGGCCTTGACCTCGGCCGAATCACGCCCATAAGCCCGGGCTGCCTTCTCGAAGGTGTATTTCGGCGACGGATAGAGCTCGCCCACATCGGTGAGCTCGCCCATGGCGCAGAGATGCGCGCCGTGGCCGGCGTAGAGCACGGCCGCGGTCACATCACCGTGGTGCAATGCGATCGCCGCGCGCCTGGAGAACGCTCCAGCGTGAATGATGGCCCAGGACCTCAGCACCGCCCCGAACCGTTCCAGAGAGAACATCGACTCCTGGCTGTACGTTCCCTTGATCGTGGGACCGATGGCGAGCCGGTAGTAGCGGTCGAGTTCCGGACGTGAAATCCGCAGGACCTCGACGCTGTTTTGCGGATCGGTCGTTCCTATTCTGTGGACGAGGCTCCGCACCGTCCGCGCCTCGACATACTCGATGTCCAGCCAGCTATCGCCGGTGAACATCATGCGTACGGGCACGTCGGGCCTGTGAGCTTCACTCAACACGAAGAAGTCCAAGTCCGACCGCAGGTTGCCGATGCCTTCCACCAAGGAACCCGAAACCACGAGCGCCTCGTCCTCGGCGATCGAGGCGGACAGTTGCGCCCAAGCGTCATTTCCGGCTTTTCGGCGAATCAGATCTATCGCAGTGCGGGCGTCCACGGCTGTAGTTCCCATCCCGGGCGCTACGCGTAGACGTCCCACGCCGACGAGACAGCGTTCGACCAGTCGGAGTGCTTGATGGGGTAACGGTTGTCGACGCCTGTTCCCGACGCGGTGTCGACGAGCGAGAATCCGGAGTACATCAGCCGGCGCTCGCCTTGCCCAGGAGCGATGGTCTCGTGCATTGTGCACGAAAGGTGCACCGTGAGATCCCCGGGCTCCCCATAGAGCAATCGGACCGGTAGGTCGATCGCGTCGATGTTGCGGTCAACCGCAGGGAAGTTCGTACGATGCGAGCCGGCCATCACGCGGAAACCTCCCGTGAGCTCGTTCGAAGGCGTCAGCAGTATCCCGATGGTCACGCCGTTGCAGAAATACGGATGTTTGCCCTGCCAGCAGTCCTTGTGCCAGCGGATCTCCGATGGCCCCTCCACCACACCAGAGGGTTTGACGAGTGATTCGACCCACGACGGAGGAAACGCGAGAGAGTCACCGGTGAGGCGGCAGATGCGCTGGAGAAGTGCACTTTCCGAGACGCTCTTACTCGCCTCTGATATGCGATCGAAGTGCTTGAGACGCACGCAGGTTTCCGTGCCGTCATCGAGTTTCGCCCACCAGCGGTGCGGGTCGTCCCGGCGCGCGGTTCGCAGCCCCCGATCGATGTCTTCCGATAGCGCGGCCACGGTGTCGGCGCCGAACCAGCCGCGCAGCATCAGAAAGCCGGCCTGATCCAGGAAACGTCCCATTTCGGCATCATCATCGGCGGGAGTGAACGACTTGTTCACATCGAGTGGCGAACCGTCGAGATGGGTCAACGTCACGGACCCGGGCTCGTACATTGGGCGCCCATCAACCATCGCCCGGAGGACGACGTCCCAGCCCAGCGCTGCATTCGAGTCAGCGCCACTCACTCTGGCGTCCCCGGAGACCAGGAGCGCCAACATGCTGCGCAGGTCCTGAACCCAGTCGGAGAAGGGCGCGCTGCCGATTTCGACGTTCACCGCGCCGGGGCCGGCGGCGCCATTGCTGATGCTGATCGTGTCGGCTGCCGGGGCGAGCGTGTAGATCGCGTCGTCGATCCGGAGCACAATCGGTCCCACCTCCAGTAGCGTTGCGGCTCGCGCGGCCAGTGGACCGTTTTTCTCCAGCAGCCCTGACAATTCTCGGGAGAAGAATGCGTGCGGTTCGATTGTCCGAACGTCCTGATAGACGCGCGTACGTGAGTCAATGGTCATGGCATACCTCTGTGGATTCGATCGGCAGCACCCGGCTGATAAGAAACCCGCATGAAAGCGACGACGCTGGCAGTTCACACATCGCCGGCGGTCTGAGGGAATCCAGGCGGGATCGCAGCGCGCTTTTGGTGAGAAGGACTATGCCAGTTCGTATGTTGTATCTGAAGCTCGCCGTGCGGCCTCTGGGTGAGTGCGTCCGACGCGTGTGCAACCGCGGACAATCCTCGGTTGCACACGTCGGCGGAGTCGGCGATCCGGCCGAATCATGGACGTGGGTGCAGACCTAACTGCCGACATGCGGCCTTCGCCACCTCGGCTCGCGTTCGCGCACCATCGAGCACGATCAGACGGTCCGGCCCGAACTCCTTAAGGATGCCCTCGATATGTTCACGGTGTACCCGAAGCCGCTCGGCGAACGGTTCCTCCTCGTCATCCCACCTGCGCCCCAGCAGCGAACCGCATCGTGCGCAACGGTCGGAGTCGGACTCCGCGATGGCGGCCTGCGATATCCCGCCGTCACATGTGACGCACACCGAACGTTTCCGCATGCGTTCCATGCAGACCTGGTCGGGGGCGTCCAGATAGATGACGGCGGCGATGTGCCGGTCGCGGGTCGCCAGAGACTTGATCACCAGTTGCGCCTGCCGGGCGCTGGCCGGAAGGCCCTCGATGAGCATCCCGCCGGGGAACTGCGCGTCCAGCCGTCGGGTGAAGGCCGCTATCACCACCTCGTCAGGGAGCCACTGACGCTTCTCCTGTGATTCGGCAGCTGCCAGCCACAGGTCTGACCGCTTCTTCTTCTCCTCGAGAAACTGACGGCGGACAGCGAAGTGGGCGAGGCCGGGAACGGCGCTCAGGATGGTCTCCACGAGAGTGCTTTTGCCCGCGCCCGGAGGCCCAAGCAGCACCAGCAGAGACCTGGCGTCGACGGCTGAGGCGTTCATCGCACCAGCCCCGTGCTCTTGACCGCGGCCACCGCCCCGACGGATGGCAGCAGCGGGAACACCTCTTCGGCGATCCGAGTCGCTTGCTCGATGCGGTCCGGCCCGAGAACCGTGACGTTGAATCCGTCGAAGCCGAGATCAAGAAATTTCACCATTTGCTCCGCGACAGCTTCGGGTGTGCCCGTGATCGCGTTGACCGGTGTCTCGGAGAGCTGCCCAACGTGGGCTTCGACGCTCAAGATGCAGGTGAGCGCGGCAGGATCGCGCTGAGCCCGCTCCGCCGCGGCCGTCAGACGACGCCGGCAGACCGTCAACCGCTCCACCGTCGTGTAACGCAGATAAGGGATCCAGCCATCCGCCGCCTCGCCGGCCAGTTCCGCCCCACGCGGGCCCAGCACACCCAGCCAGATGGGTATCCGGCGCGCGGGCCTGGGGCTGATTTCGGCGTCAACGACGCCGTGCTGCCGCCCGGACCGAGTGACCTGGGGGTTGGACCACATCTCGCTGATGATGGACGTGGCCTCGGCAAGGCCGTCGATCTTCTCGCCGGCGGACAGAGGGGCGATGCCGACGGACCGCATCTTCTTGTCCGCGCCGCCGCCGCCCAGCCCGAGGACGAGACGGCCGCCGGAGAAACGGTCGATGGTCTCGGCCATCTTCGCCACCATCGCGGGATTACGGAATGGCACGCCCAGAACCCGCGTGACCAACCCGATCCGCTGGGTCGCTGCTCCGATCCAGGCCAGCGTCACCAACGGCTCGTTCGTCGGGCTGCCGCCGAATGGATGGTCCGGGACGGAGACGAAATCAAATCCCAATTCTTCGGCCAGGGTCGCCTCGCGTACCGGGGATTCTTCGCTAATGGGATGCATTGAAACGCTCAGGCCGATTACGGGTTTACCCATACTTCCTCCTATGGCCGGTCGGTCGGCTCGGCACATGCTAGGCCCCGGTGTCGGGTGCGGTCACTCGACGGCACTTCGGGAGACGGCCATAATGATGCACACTAAACAGGCCATGGGCGCGGAATACAGGGCAGCGCCGGGATTGATGACCTGACTTTGAGGTGAAAAGGATGATCCAGTCACCTGGCGACGCAGTCGCCGACCAGATCTGGTGCGATCTGCACCTTCATTCCACAAACTCTGACGGCCACGTGGCGCCAGAGGATCTCATCGAAAAGGCACGGCGTGCGTCGCTGCGCGTGATGAGCATCAGCGATCATTCACGGCCGACATTTGACGCTGACCTGGAAGGCCTGGCGGCCCGCCACGGTATCACCCTGCTGCCGGGGCTCGAGATAAGCACGATGCATCATGGCCGCAAGTATCACGTCCTGGGTTATGGTCATGGTGTTCTCGATACGGAACTTCAGAAATTCGCATTCCTGCCGACGGCAGTGAAGAACGCAACGTACGAGCGGGTGATCGGGCGGCTGCGGGCGGAAGGAGTGGAGCTCCCTGCCACGGAGGACATGCTGGTCGGCATCCAAGAGGATGGCCCGCCGGCACATCCGGGGAAGTGGATGCTGAGTTCCACGCTGATCGGCCGGTACGCGGCGCACTCGCTCGGCATGGATCCCACTCGGGCCGCCGGCCTCGTGAAAGAGCGGTACAACCTTCTCAAGGGTCGTGAGCCGGACCGCTATGTGCCCGCCGAACGCATGATCTCGATGATTCGCGATGCCGGTGGGATTCCCGTGCTGGCACACCCGTTCTGGGAATGCACCGCCGGCAGAAATTCCTGGGACGGGGTCACAAGCGACCTGCGGCAGTTTTCGACCGTGGGCCTCGTGGGCTTCGAGGTGAGCTCCCGGCACGACTCGCAGATAGGGGAGGGGCAGCGTAGAGACGTCGCGAACGCGCTCGACCTCATCCCTTTCCGTAGCTCGGATTATCACGGGAACGGTAAGACCGAGATCGGCCAGTTTCCGATGCCGGTCGCACATTTGATGGAAGCGGCCCGGCGCTGCGGCGTCGTGATCCCACTACACGGAGTGGACGGCGGATGAGATTCTGCGGGATCAAGATCACACACGACGGAGCGGTCGCGGTCATTGACGACGGGCGCCTGATCATGTCGTGCGAAAGCGAAAAGATCGCCAATCGTCCTCGCTACTCCCGAATTGATGACCTGAGCGACGTGGAGCTTCTGCTCAGTGATTTCGGTTATGACCTGGCCGACATGGACGTCGTCGCCTTCGACGGCTGGCACCGGCCCTACAAGAAGCGCCGATGGGGCGGAATCGACGTTGAGATCCGGCTCGGCCCGTACGTCGAGGGCATCAGAGCGAAGACGCTCATCAATCCCGTCCGTGAGCGGACGCTGGACCTTGAATATCTGACCTTCCCGCACTACGCCGGCCATGTGGCCGCTGCCTATTGCACCAGCCCGTTCGCCGCGGCGGGCGAGCCGGCGCTGATTCTGAGCTGGGACGGCCTGATGTATCCGTATGTGTACAACTGCCGCGGAGATCTAGCCAAGCTCCAGACCGTCGGCCCTCTGTTCCCGTTGGTGGGAAACGCCTATCCGGCTCTCGCCGGGTCGTTCCCGCCTTTTTCCAGCCGTGGCCCGGGGCTGGAGAATCTCGGTCTGGCCGGCAAGATCATGGCGTATGCCGCGTTCGGCACACCCCGCGCTGAGGCGATGGAGAAGATAGCCGCAGCGCTCGACCGTTGCCACTCGGCGTGCCGTCAAGAGTCCGCCTTCGGCGACGACCAGGCGTTCCAGTTCGAGGCCGGCGTCGAGCGGCTGGAGAAGCTCGCCTCCGAACTGCACCTCGACGGTGTCCCACCGGCGGACATGATCGCGTCTATCGACCGGTATCTCGGCGATCGGCTGGTCGAAGGGCTTGCCCGAATGCAGCGCGCCGATCCCGGCACGCCGCGCAATCTGTGCCTGACCGGCGGGACAGCTCTCAACATCAACTGGAATCGCCAAATCCGCGACAGCGGGATTTTCGAGAACATCTGGGTGCCGCCCTTCCCCAACGACTCCGGTGTCGCGCTCGGTGTGGCATGTTGCGCCATGGCGGTCACCGAGGGGCGCTCGCAGGTCGAGTGGGATGTCTACAGCGGACCTCGCCTAGCTCCCTCACCAGTCCACTCGGACTGGACCAGCCGTCCGTGTTCCCCGTCCGAGCTAGCCCGGCTTCTGCATGAGACGGGGGAGCCCGTTGTTTATCTCACGGGAAGGGCGGAGCTGGGTCCACGAGCGCTCGGTCATCGGAGCATTCTCGCGCCGGCGACGGATGAGACCATGCATGACCGGTTGAACGCGATGAAGGAACGTGAGGATTTCCGCCCCATCGCGCCCGTCTGCCTGGAGGACGCCGCGCAGGAGGTCTTCGAGCCAGGCACGGCCGATCCTTACATGCTGTTCAGCCACCATGTCCGGGAGGCGTGGCGCGAACGGCTGCCGGCCATCTGCCATGTGGACGGCACGGCCCGGCTCCAGACGGTCAACGAGACGCAGTGCCCCGAGCTGGTGGAACTCCTGAGGGCCTACCACCGGATCAGCGGCGTGCCGGTGCTCTGCAACACCAGCGCCAACTTCAAGAACCGCGGCTTCTTCCCCTCCGTCGCCAGCGCGATGGAGTGGGGACGGACACGCTTCATCTGGTCGGAAGGGACGATCTATGAGCACCCATCCCTCTCATCCTGACTCTTCGCCAGCGGGTCCGCACGCGACCGCCGATCCACTCGCCACCAAGCGGCCGGCTCCCGCGCGGGAACGGGTCAGATGGCCGCTCGACCTCGGCCTGCCCGACCCTTCGACGTTCCCCCGCTCGGCCTTCCTGCACTTCGCCGGCCAGGCGCTCGCCGAGGGCGACACATCCCTGTTGTACGGAGGACCCGGCCGCGCCGGCATAGCGCGCGGGCACGCCGGGCTCCGGGCCGTCCTGGCCGACCGGTACGGCGGCGCCGGCGGCGCCGACGGTGTCATGCTGACGTCCGGAGCCGCGCACGCCGTCGAGTTGCTGTGGCGGGCGACTCTCAGCACTGGCGACACGTTCGCGGTGGAGGCTCCGACGTGGGGCGCGTCCATCCGGATTGGCCGTGCTCTCGGCGCGGAACCCCTTGCGGTTCCGATGGACCAGGACGGCATGCGCATCGACATCCTGGAACGCGGGCTCGCGGACCTGGAGGCTCGCGGAGGTCGTCTGAAGCTCGTATACGTGATCGCGGACTTCAACACTCCCACGGGATGGTCGCTTTCACTGCCACGCCGCCGGCGCCTGCTGCAGCTCGCCGAGGAGCACGACTTCCTGGTGGTAGAGGACCGGGTCTACGCCGAGTTGCGCTACGACGGCCCGGCGTTGCCCGCGATCTCCGCGCTGCACGACGGCGATCGAGTCGTCACCGTCGGCAGCTTCAGTAAGACGCTGGCTCCAGCTTTGCGTTGCGGATGGCTCAGCGCGAAGCCGGATCTCGTGTGCGCGATAGCCGCCACGCGAGAAGATCTCGGCTCCAGCCGCCTCACCGCCGAAATCCTGGAGCCCTTCCTCCGTACCGGTGGCTACGACCGGCATCTCAGCGACGTCACACGCCTCTACCGAGGCAAACGCGACACTGTCGTCTCGGCTCTGCGCACGCACTGCGGTGACGCGGTTCGCTTCGACATCCCGCACGGAGGCATGTTCTTCTGGATCGAACTCGCCGACGACATCGATGGTCGCCAGGTCATGGAGGAGACGGCCAGGGCCGGCATCCTCTGCCGGCCGGGAGAAGCCTTCTTCGGTGACGACGGAGATCACCAGCAGTGGTTCCGCATGGCCTTCACCAAGGTCGCGGAGCCGGAACTCGCCCGCGGCGTCCAGGTGCTAGGAGAGGCGATAGGCCGGAGCGGAAAACGTTCCGGGTCTCGCCTTTGAGAAGTCGGGTCCGGGGCGGCTCGAGCGCAGCGTCAATTCGGCTGAATGCGCGTAGGTAAACCGACGAGTCGGCGGCCCAGAGCCAGGGCCGCCTGCGATCAATCGTAAGGAGCGATGTCCGTCATGGGAATCAGCACTTCCGGCGCTGCGATCCGGATACCCCACGGAGAAGTGCTTCGGACAATCGGCGAGAAGCCTGAGAAGTTCGAGGGCGAAGAATTCTGGAACTGCAATATCGTGCGGTTCGGGGCGCAGACCCATGTGGTCAGCCACCGTGCCATCTTGACGCTCGTGGTCGTCTCAGCCTGCAACGCCGCCTGCAAGTTCTGCTCCAACGAGATCACCTTCACCCCGTCGGGGCCATATCTGACCTGGGGGCCCGCGCTCCAGCGGGTCAAGAGCTTCGCCCTGGCTTCTGGGGTCCGCAAGGTGGCGTTCACCGGTGGGGAGCCCACGCTCCACCCGCAGCGGATGTTCGACCTGGCGCACGCCGTGATTCCCGACTTCGACAAGGCGCGACTGCACACGAATGGCATCGGCCTTCGAAAAGAGGTCCGGACGCCTTGGGGCGAGGCCGCCCTTCTCGATGCGCTCATCCGGTCAGGTCTGTCGGGCGTCTCGGTGAGCGTCGCCCATCACGATCCGGAGGCCAATGCGGAGATCATGAGATTTGGTCCGTCATGGGCAGGGATGACTGACGAGGACCATCGACATGTCACCCAGCGTGCTTCTGATCGGTTCGCCCCGCGGCTGAGCTGTGTCATGACGCCGGAGGGCGTTTCCACCGTCGCGGACATGTTCGCCTACATGAAATGGGGGCGTGAGCTGGGATATCGGCGATTCATATTTCGTTCGTGCTCCGAGATCCCGGAGCCGTTCCGCAAGCCCACCGACTACTCGGCCTACAACGCTCAAGGCTATATCCCCATCGATCCGCTCGTGGCCGAGCTGGATGAGCTGCCGGAGCTGGAGAAGATTTTCGTTCAGCGTAAGAGCGACTCGAAGGTGGACTGCTACCGCTGGGGTGACATCGAGTTCGACGTGGATGAGTCGAGCGAGGAGCCGAACCCCGACCGCAAGATCAGGCGCATCAACGTGATGCCCAACGGCGTTGCGTACGTGTGCTGGATCGACCCGATGGCGGTCCTGTTCCCGGACGAGCGGCCTGCCGCCGCCGAGTCGATGAAGCGTGAGTTCGGTGGCCTCACCATTCTCGGTCAGTCGTGAGCCGCCGCCTACGTGTCGGCGTCATCGGTCTCGGGCGGGTCGCTCAGCTTCACCATCTTCCCAACCTTGCCGCATCACCTCGGGCAGAGGTGTCCGCTCTATGTGATCTGTCCCACGGCCTCGCCGGCGATGTGGCACGCGCGTATGGGTTGCCGTCGAGCGCTGTCGCATCGTCCGCCGGGGACCTGATGTCACGGGACGTCGACGCGGTGCTGATCGCGAACCGACATCACGGCCCGCTGGTCCTGCGGGCTCTGAAGGCGGGCTTGCACGTCCTGGTCGAAAAGCCGGTGTGCTGGGGGATGGACGAGGCGGCCGCGATCGAGCGGCAGGAACGTGCGTCTCGATCATCGGTGGTGGTCGGGTACATGAAACGGTATGACCCCGCGTTCTTGCGATTGCTGGACAGAACCGACCCGCCCATGTTGGTGCGCTTGCGCGTGTTCGCGGGCGCCCGGCACAAGCATGAGAGGCTTCATCAGAGCATCAAGGGCCGCGACGTCGCTGGGCACTCGGCGGCAGAGGCCGCCGCGGTCGACTCACAGATCACCGCGTCGCTCGGCGACGACGCTCCGGGGCGCGTCCGGGACGTGCGGACACTGGCCGAACTGGCGATCCATGACCTCAACCTCGCCCAGGCACTGGCCGGCCCCCTCACGCTCCGCGAGGCCCATCGGTTCGCCACGCCTTTCGGACCCGGCTTCACAGTGCTGCTGAGCGCGAACGGGATCCCGGTGCACCTGGAGGTCGTTCCCGACTTCGAGACAGCGCGGGACTGGGACGAGACCCTTACTGCCTACTTCCCGCACGAAACCGTGGAGCTGCGATTCGGATCGCCGTTCCTACGGTCGGCGCCGACCGTCCTCCATGAACGATGCGCGGCCGGCACCGACGTGGTGAACCGCGAGGTCATCGCCTCGCGCGACAGCGCCTATCGACTTGAGCTGGAGCATTTCATCGATTGCTCCCTGGGGATGGCCACACCACGAACGTCCGTCCTCGGATCCGTCGCCGACCTGGCGCTCGTCTACGAGATCGCCTCGCGTATGAGAGATCTGTGAGCCGATGACCCAGAGATGCTGGATCGTCCTGGACGTGGATGACACGCTGGTCGGCACGTACGAGACGGGATTCGCGAAGTGCCGGGAGGTCGCGCGCGTGCTGGACCTCGACGCGCCGGACCGCACGACCTTCTCCGCCCTCTACGGGGCCATGAGTTTCGACGAGTGCGTCAAGCGACTCCATCCAGGGGTGGACGCGGCGCGGTACGTCTCGGCCTACGACGCCCTCGCCACCCGATTCCCGCCCGTGCCCTTGTGCGACGGAATCCTGCTCCGTGACGCGGTGGAGAAGATCGGGGCCCGCATCGGAATCCTCACCAACGGCCCAGGAGAGAAGACCTGGGGCAAGCTGCGCGCCTGCGGCTTCGACGCATCCGATTTCGACTTCGTGGTCCACGCGGACAACGCGGCGGTGCTAAAGCCCGATATCGGATCTTTCATCAAGTTGGGGGCATTCGGGGTCGATTCGCGTGCCGCCTGGTACGTCTCGGACTCCGCGGCGGAGTGGCGCGCGGCCGAGACCGCCGGCTTCCGCTCCGTCGGCGTCGGCACAGGCCGTCCAGCCAGCAGCGGATACCTGCCCACGCTGCTGCTGCCGAACAGCTCTGTTTTGCCGGAGGTGGTTCCCCTGCTCGTGGCGGCAACGGGGTCACCTCATGCCGATCAGCCGGCCGCGGTGACGTTCGATGCGGGATTCACACTCGTCGAGCACATCCGGGACCCGGCGCGCGTGGTGCGGGACCATCTCGCGCGGTCGGGTCCGGCGCCGGCCACAGCCGAGGTGAACGCCGCTCTAGCCGGCGCGGCCGCCGTTCTCGCGTCGCCGCAGTCGTGGTGGGCGGATCCCGTCGCCGCGGACGGGACCCTGCGTCGTTTCTACGGAGAAGTGCTGAACGGCCTCGGCCGCGGCTCGCCGTCTGGAGCGGGCGCGATCCTCGGAGAGTACGTCAGCCCGGCGAACTGGCGCGCTCTGCCAGGAGCGAGTGAGGTCCTAGCCACGGCACGCGCGTCTGGCCGGCGCATCGGCGTTCTGTCGAACTGGCAGCCCTCCCTCCCGGAGGTCCTGACCTTGACCGGGCTGGACCAGTACGTCGACGTCATCCTTCCGTCCACGACCATCGGTGTCGCCAAACCGTCGCCGGAGGCGTTCCTCGCTGCCGCGGACGCTCTCGGCGTCACTCCCCGAACGTTGCTTCACGTGGGAGACCGACTGGCTGACGATGTTCTGGGCGCGTTGCGCGCCGGCTGCCGGGCCGCGCTGGTGGCAGGGCCTGTGTCCGAGCTGGCCGCCGCGTTCCGAACTGCGGGCGGCTGACGGGAAACCCCAACCGGCGGCCTGCGGGCTGACGCAGTCAGTTTCGGCCGAGCGAGCTCAACGTGGTGATGAGGCTCTCGACCGCCGCTGTCCCGTACGGTGGCCGGAGCCGGAGAATCACCAGATCGGCGCCGGCGGCCGCGAGCTGGGATACCTTTCTGATCGTCGTCTCCGGCGTGGAGCGTTCGGCGAGCACGGTCGCCGAGGTGGTGATTGCAGCCGGATCGCGAGCGAGACGGGTGCAGTATCGGTGCAGCAGCGCACGCTTGCGGGAAAACTCTGCCGCGCATTCGCCAGGGTAGTTCCAATGCTGTGCCCATCGCGCGGCGATGCGCAGCGTCCTCAGTTCGCCTTTGCCGCCAATGCAGATCGGCGGGTGCGGCTGCTGAACAGGAGGAATATCGCATTCTGCCTCGTCCATCGCGAAATGATGTCCGTGAGCTGAGAGACGGCCGCCGGACAGGAGCGGAATCAAAGCTGCGCATCCCTCTTCAAGCCGGTCCGCGCGGATGGGCGGCGCCCCCATGGAAATACCGTGTGGCCGGTGGTCGGCTTCCCGCCATCCAGCGCCGAGCCCCAGTTCGATCCGGCCCGCTGAGATGGTGTCGAGTGTCAGGGTCATCTGTGCGAGCAGCGCCGGATGCCGGCGCGCCACAGAGAGCACCATCGTGCCCAGACGGAGCCGGTGCGTGGCCTGGGCGAGCGCCGACAGGATCGTCCACGCCTCGTAGCACGGCCCGGCCGCATCCACGGCGGTCGCCGAGAAATGATCGAACACCCAGCCGGACTCGAAGAAATCTGTTTCGTCGGCGGCCTGCCACATTTCCAGAAGACTGGGCCAGGACGGGACCTGCTCGGACAGGATGGGCATGAATGCGAATCGCATTCCCCCATTGTAGGCGCGAATTCATCGATAACAATTTCCTGGTGGCGCTCCCTGCCTGCGCCTGTCATTTTACAGGGGCGGTCCGATATTCCAGAATCGTGACCATGGGTAACTCGAACAGGCCCGAGTCGGTAGATGATCTGCAAATCTCCTTCAATCAGATGACCGCTCGGGACCTTCCCTTGGAGACCACAGCCCGTATCGCCCGCGAGACGGGCTTCGAAGGGATCGGAGTTCTCCCCGCCACCATCGATCGACTCGGCGCGCGGGGCGTGGCCGCCGTCCTGGACGCGGAAGGGCTGAGAGCGACCAGCGTGTCGGCCTTCGTCGGCCTCATTGATCCGAGCCCCGAAGCCCAGATGGCGCGCATGACCGCGGCGGCGCGCATGCTGGCGGCCGCGGCCGAGCTCGGTGTTCCACTGGTCACGGTGGTCGGAGGCCCGACCCCGTTACTCAGCCCGAGGCAGGCATGGGAAAGGGCGCTCACCGCCATGGACGAGCTGCTGGAGCGAGCGGAGCAAGAGGGGGCCGAGGTGCTCGTGGAGCCGTTGCACCCAGTCCTCGCCGGCGAATCGGTCGCGACATCGGTGGCGGACGCCCAGATGCTCATCGGGCGGAGCGACGCCGGCGGCATCGTGGTCGACACCTGGCACGTGTGGTGGGATACCCAGCTTCGCGAACAGGTGCGTAGAGCCGGCGGGCGGATACGGATCGTTCACCTGTCCGATTGGGCTGCCGGGCCGGGAGCGGGCCTCGATCGCGTGCTGCCAGGCAAAGGGATCTCGGACCTGCCGGCGATCTGCGCCGATCTGCTCGACGGCGGCTTCGGCGGATGGTGGGAACTGGAGATCCTTGCGGAGAACCTACGGGCCGAAGACCAGGTTTCGCTGATCCGCGCCTCGTACAACTCCGCGCGCGAGGTGCTGGGTACGGCGCTGTCGTTGGCCAAGGAGAACGGCGCGAGAACGGAGTCCGGGCAGTGAGCCTTTCGAGAGCCGACCAGGAAGCGGAGGACATCCTTCAGGGAGCCGTCTTTTCCGAGGAGGCACTCGCCCGAACGATGCGGAGAGAGCTGATCGAACGATTGGCCGAGCACCACCGTACGCGGGTGCCACTACGCGTTTTCGCGGGCTATGACGCGAGCCGGCCCAATCTCCATCTCGGACACACCATCACCATGCGGAAGCTGCGCTTGTTCCAGGAACTCGGGCACGACGTCGTTTTCCTGGTCGGCACGCTCACCGCGCAGATCGGGGATCCTTCCGACCGGTTGTTCGACCGGCCGCGCATCCCTCGCGAACAGGTCGTCGAGGCGGCGTCCACGTTCGTCGACCAGATGTCGCTCATCCTCGATCCGGAGCGCACGACGGTCGTGTACAACGGAGACTGGCTGAGCGACGTGACTCTGTCCGAGATTCTGGCCGCAGCGTCAGCGTTCACCGTCCAGCAGGTGACGAGTCCGGCGGCGATCAGAGGCCGGATCAAGTCCGGCAGACCGGTTGGCCTGCACGAGCTTTTGTATCCGCTCATGCAGGGATATGACGCACTGCATCTGGATGCGGACATCCAACTGGGCACAGTAGGCCCCATCTTCAACATCCTCGCGGGCCGCCGCCTGCAGCGGGTCCGCGGCCGGCGACCGTGTGTCGGCATCACCTATCCGACCCTTTGGGGGACTAGAGGGCACCGGCGGATGTCGAAGCGTGAAGGCACTCACATCGCATTGACGACGGATCCGACCGAACAGTTCGCCAAGGTGATGAGCATCGACGACGAGACCATGCGTCAGTGGGTGACACTCATTTCGTCCTGGTCGCCTGGCGAGGTGCGGTCGCGTCTTCAACGCTGGGAGTCGGGAGCTCTGCATCCCATGACTCTCAAGCAGGAACTGGCCCACGACATCGTCCGCACGTACCACGGAGAGGCCGCGGCGACCGGAGCCAAGGAAGCCTTTCTCCGCCGCCGGAGGGACCGGCATGATCCGGACCCGTCGATGGCGGTGGCCCTTGACCTGGCTCCGTGCCCGCTCCTGGAGGTCGTCCTGTCCGTCGACTCCGTCTCGTCCAGACGGCAGGCTCTGCGCCTCCTTGGAGACGGCGCCGTGCGCGTCAACGGTGAGAAGGTCCTGGGGGAAGGCTTCCGGGTCTCTTCAGGAGACGTGATCAGCGTGGGACGGCGTCACCTGTTCGTCCTGCGGCCGGCTGTCCAAGAACCTTGACCTGCTGCTCGACACACCCCTCGACGATGTGGATGATGTCAGCCGTGGTGGACGCCTCCCACACCGGCTCCAGCGGCACCTCCACCTCGAACAGCTCTTCGAGCTGAGTACAGATCTCAAGGACCGTCAAGGAGTCCGCTCCAAGGTCGAAGAGATTGTCTGTCATCTCCACCGTGTCCACGAGCAGAACCGCCCGGATGATCCCGGCCACCTCGGCGGACACACTGTGCAGATCTTCAGGCACGGTCGATCCCTTTCTCTCTTTGTGCAACTGCGGAAGGGCCGCGCTTGCACACCTGTTCCACGACCCGGCCGCAATAGTACGCATCTGCCGGGATATGGCGAGCAACACAATATGGATGGCGTTCCGGCTGGACGGAAGAGCAGGAGGCACTGCAACATGCTGTTCCGTACGGAATGCGACTGGCCTTTGGAGTGAGCTCGTGAACGATCGCGCTGAATCCACCCTGACGTTCGGGCAGGAGCGACTGTGGTGGCTTCAGCAACTCAGCCCTGACAGCAGCTCCTACAACGTGGGGATGGCATTCCGATTTGCTGAAGGCGCGGATGAACGGGCCTTGAGCGCGGCCCTGACGCGGCTGGTCGGGCGCCATGACGTCTTGCGCCTGAGGTATGTGGCAGACAAGGACGGCGTCCCGCGCGGCCGGCTGGAAGACGACTTCGAGATCCCATTGGCCCGGCTGTCCGCCACTGGCGGCCGCGATTGGCAGGAAGTCGTTGGCGGAATGGCGCGCAAACCCTTCGACCTGGCCGGAGGGCCGCCGATTCGTGGTGCGGTGATTCATTCTCCCGACGGCTCCGACGTGCTTTTCCTGGCTCTGCATCACATCATCATCGACGGATCGTCTCAACGAATCCTGCGCCGCGACCTTGCGGCGTTGTACAAGGCGGAATTGCTGGGAAAGACAGCCTGTCTGCCCCCGTTGAATGTCGGATATCTGGATTTCGCGGTGACCCAGCGAAAGCAGATGGGGGTGACGGAGCTCGCCTCTCATGTCGACTACTGGTCTGCCGAATTGCTCGGCTTCGAGCCCCTTGACCTGCCGGCGGATCATCCTCGCCGCCCGGAGGCCGGCCTCGACGGCGCGAAGGTGGAGCTCACGCTTTCGAGGCGGCGAACGTCGGATCTGCAGGCTTTGGCCAGTCGCGAACGATGCGCTTTCTCCAGCGTGGTGGTCGCCCTGTTCGACGTGTTGCTGTCCATCCACTCGGGTCAGCATGACATCACGATCGGCACGGTGCTCGCCGGACGGCGCCGAGGCACGTTCAACGACGTACTCGGCTACTTCGCCAATACCGTCGCCCTGCGGGTGGACCTTTCCGAGGCGGCGAGCTTTCGTGACGTGGCCCGCCTCGTTCACACCAAGCTGAGGAAGGCCCACGCCCACCAAGAGGCGCCGTTCGAGCGGGTGGTGGCGGCCGTGCAGCCCGCACGTCAGCCGGGCCGGCACCCGATCTTCGACGTGATGGTGATCCACCATGGCGAAACGGCCGCGCGGGGATCCTCCGCACTCGATCCCCGGCTTCCGGAGTGGATACGGTGGAACGAGCCGGAAATCCGCTTCGATCTCGAGGTGGACACGATCGTTCTGGACGGCTGCCTGACCATCGCGCTGGGCTATCGCGAAGACATCTTCAGCCGGTCCACGATAGATCGGCTCGGCACGCAGTTCACCCGGATCGTGGAGCAGGTGCTCGACGATCCGAACCGGCCGCTGGAGGAGCTGTCGCTGCTCGGGCCGGACGACGCTGAGAAGGTTCTGGACGAATGGAACCGGACGAGCCGAGCGGCAGGGCCGGCATCCATCCTGGAAGCCTTCGCCGAGCGAACCGCCGCGGATCCGAGCGCGACAGCCGTGGTGTGCGACGACGCCGCGCTGACCTATGCCGAGCTGAACCGGCGCGCGAACTGCCTGGCCCGGCTGCTGATCGCGCAAGGAGTCGGTCCCGAGCAGGTCGTCGCGCTGGCCATGCCACGCTCCTTGGACCAGGTCATCGCGCTCTTCGCGATACTCATCGCTGGGGGCGCCTGTCTGCCGATCGAGCTGGACCATCCACCCGGCAGGATCGCTCGGCTTCTGGACACCGCACAACCGGCTCTGCTCCTGGCCACCAGCGCCACGGTCGGCTCGCTGCCGGACTCAAGCGTCCAGGTCCTGGTCTACGACGATGTCCCTACGGCACACTTCCTGGCTGGGTCCTCCGGCCTGGAAGTGCTCGACTCGGACAGGCTCGCGCCCCTACGGCCGGATCACGCGGCCTACGTCATCCACACCTCCGGCTCGACGGGTGAGCCGAAGGGAGTAGTGGTCTCCCACCGGAGTCTGGCCAACCTGTATACGACCCAGGCCACCGACCTGTTCGGGCGGCACGCCGCGGGCCTGGGCGGGCGGCTGAAGGCCGCTCTCACCGCGGCCCTGTCGTTCGACACCTCCTGGGAAGGATTTCTGGCCATGGTGGCCGGACACGAGCTGCATCTGATCGCAGACGACGTCCGGCGCGATGCCGAGGCCCTGGTCGCGTACGTGAAAAAGCGCCGGATCGACTTCATGGATCTGACCCCGTCCTATGCCGACGAATTGCTCTCCGCCGGGTTGCTCTCCGATCCCCATGACGCGCCGTCGGTTCTCATGCTTGGTGGAGAAGCCGTCGGGCAGAAGCTGTGGGACGCGCTCGGGTCCGCGCCACGCACGACGAGCCTCAACTACTACGGGCCCACCGAATGCACGGTTGACGTGCTGTCGTGTCCATTCGCTGACAGCGCGCGGCCCCTCGTCGGCCGGCCTCTCCGGAACATGTCGGTCTACGTACTCGACTCCAAGTTGCGGCCGGTGCCACCCGGTGTTCGCGGAGAGCTGTACGTAGCCGGTGCGCAGTTGGCGCGCGGCTATCTGAACCAGCCCGGGCTCACCGCCGAGCGGTTCGTGGCGAACCCCTTCGGACCGGCGGGGGAGCGGATGTACCGTACGGGAGACCTCGCCCGCTGGACCTCTGAGGGAGCGATAGAGCATCTCGGCCGGGTGGACGAGCAGGTCAAGATCAGGGGCTTCCGCATCGAGCCGCGAGAGATCGAACTCGCCCTGGCCGAGCACCCCGACGTCACGCGAGTGGCTGTGGTGCCCCGGCAGGTGAAGCCGGATGATCGCCGCCTGGTCGCGTACGTGGTGCCGCGGGCCGGCCGGCCTGACACCGAGGCGCTGCGCCGGCATGCTGCCGAACTGCTGCCGGCTCACATGGTTCCCACTGCCTTCGTCTCCCTGGACCGGCTGCCGCTGACCACCAGTGGCAAGCTCGACCGGCGTGCGCTGCCGTCCCCCTCGATCGACGTCGGCGACGGCGGTCGTCTGCCCCGGTCACCGAAGGAGGACGTGCTCCGCAGCCTGTTCGCCGAGGTGCTCGGCTTTCCCCAGGTCGGTCCGGACGACGATTTCTTCGACCTCGGCGGGCATTCGCTGCTGGCCATGCGCCTGCTCAACAAGATCCGATCCGCCATCGGTGCGGAGCTCGCCATCCGCGACATCTTCGAGCACCCGACGGCGGCAGGGCTGGCGACGGTCCTCGCAAGAAGCAGGGGCGCACTCCCCGCCCTCACACCACGGTCCCGGCCCGAGCGGCTGCCACTGTCACCCGAACAACAACGGCTCTGGCTGCTCACCCAGACCGACGGACCGAACGCCACCTACAATGTCCCCAGTAGCTGGCGTCTCTCCGGTCTCCTGGATCCAGACGCGCTGCGCGCCGCGTTGCACGATGTGGTCGAGCGCCATGAGAGCTTGCGTACGATCTTCCCAGGCGAGGCAGGTCAGCCCTGCCAGCGGCTGCTGCCGACGGTCGATGCCCTCGTCGAGCTGCCTGTGGTCGATGTGGACGAGGACCATCTTCAACCTGCCATGAACACCCTGGCACGAGCTCCGTTCGATCTCGACACCGACCTCCCGCTGCGATGCCGGCTCTTTCGCCTCGCACCCGACGAACACGTGTTGCTCCTCGTCATGCATCACATCGCCTGTGACGGCTGGTCCATGGAGCCGTTCTACAGGGACCTGGCCACGGCCTATTCGGCGCGTCGAGAAGGCACGCCACCGGCCTGGGAACCGCTTCCGGTTCGGTACTCCGACTACACCCTGTGGCGCCAGGAACTGATGGGTGACGAGGCCGATTCGAACAGCCTCACCGCACGGCAACTGCGGTACTGGCGGCTGGCCCTGGACGGACTGCCTGAGGAACTGCCCCTCCCGACCGACCGCCCTCGACCGGCGAAGCCCACCAATCGTGGCGAGACCGTACCGATCTGCTGGGACGCCGAACTCCACCGGCGTTTCCGCGAAGTGGTGCTCAAGGCGCACGCCAGTACCTCGATGGGGTTGCAGGCAGTTGTCGCGACCCTGTTGTCGAAGCTCGGCGGCGGCACGGACATCCCCATCGGCGGGGTGGTGGTCGGGCGCCGGTCCGAAGCCCTGAACGACGTGGTGGGGTTCTTCGTCAACACGCAGGTGCTCCGGTACGACCTCGCGGGCGAGCCCACGTTCCTGGAACTGCTGGCACGGGTCCGGGAGACCGACCTCGCCGCTTACGACCATCAGGACTTGCCCTTCGAGCATGTCGTCGAACTGGTCAATCCCACCCGCGCGGCAGCTCGCCATCCGCTTTTCCAGGTGATGCTGGTGGTTCAGCCCGCGACCGGTGAGCAGTTGTCCTTGCCGGGAGTCACGACGTCCTTCATGCCGGCGGGCACCGGCACCGCCAAGTTCGATCTCACGTTCATTTTCTCGGAGCGAACGCATGGCGGCGTGACGGGATGCGTGGAGTACAGCTCCGATCTCTACGACCGGCGAACGGTCGAACTGCTGGTCCAGCGGCTGACACGGCTGCTTCAAGCGGTCACTCTGGAGCCGGAGCGGCCCGTCGGCGACCTCGGCATCATGTCCGACGAGGAACGCCGCAACGCGCTGGTCACGTGGAACGACACGGCGCACGCCGTCCCTGACGTCACCGTGCCGGAGCTCTTCCAGGTCCATGTTCATAGGAGTCCCGACGCGGTGGCGCTCTCGTCGGGGGACCGTGTGTTGACCTATGCCGAACTGGCCGCGTGGAGCGACCGGCTTGCGGACCTGCTCATGAGCCACGGGGCGGGCCCCGAGCAGCGGATCGCCATGTTGCTCGACCGATCGGTCGAAGCCGTGGTGGCGACCCTGGCCATCCTGAAAACGGGTGGCGCCTACGTGCCGCTGCACCCGGCCGATCCGCTGGAGCGCATGCGGCATGTGGTGCGGGAGGCCGCACCATGTTTGATCGTCGCGGATTCCCGCGGAGCGGGTCGTGCCGGAGAACTCGGCGTGCCCGTTCTCGTCATTCCCCCCGACGAGGGAGGTTCCCGAACGGTCACGCCGGTGAAGGTCGATGCCGCGGACCTCGCGTACGTCATCTTCACCTCCGGCTCCACGGGCGCCCCCAAGGGAGTGGCCGTCACCCATCGGAATGTGGTGAAGCTCGTCTCCGACCGTCGCTTTCGTTCCACGGCGCACAGGCGCGTGCTGCTGCATTCTCCGCTCGCCTTCGACGCGTCGACCTACGAGTTGTGGGTGCCGCTGCTGACCGGCGGGCAGATCGTCCTCGCGCCGCCCGGTGAGCTGGACGTGCAGGTCCTGGCACTGACCCTGAAAGACAGCGAGGTCACGAGCCTTTTCCTGACCTCCGGCCTGTTCCAGCTCGTCGCGGACCTGAATCCGGCGTGCCTGGCCCGCGTCCTGGAGGTGTGGGCAGGTGGCGATGTCGTACCCGCGGCAGCGGTCCGTCGCGTGCTGACCCATTGCCCCGGAACCGACGTGATCAACGGCTATGGCCCCACCGAGGCCACGACGTTCAGTGTCAGTGGACGCGCCGCGCCCCTTCCATCGCTGGGCGAGGTCGTTCCCATCGGCACGCCGCTGGACAACACCTGCGCCTATGTCCTCGACACGAGGCTGCGGCCTGTCCCGCCCGGTGTGGTGGGGGAGCTCTACCTCGCTGGAGCCGGCCTGGCACGGGGATATGTGAAGCGCCCGGCGACCACGGCAGAACGCTTTGTGGCCTGCCCGTTCGGCGCGCCTGGCAGCCGGATGTACCGCACAGGCGACCTGGTCCGATGGACCGACAGCGGTCGGCTGGTCTTCCTCGGCCGTACGGACGCGCAGGTCAAGATCAGGGGCTATCGGATAGAACCGGGTGAGATCGAAGCGGCGCTGGTCAGGCACCCGGCAGTACGGCAGGCCGTGGTGACGGTGCGAGAGGACCGGGCCGGTGACAGGCGGCTGGTGGCGTACGTGGTCACCGGCTCGGGCCAGCACGTGGATGCCGCGGCGATCCGTCTTGCGCTGTCGGTCCATCTTCCTGACTACATGATCCCGTCCGCGGTCGTCGTCCTCGACAGGCTGCCGTTGACACTGAACGGCAAGCTGGATAGACGGGCACTCCCGTCGCCGCAACACGCCGCTCTGCTGGAGTCTCGCCCTCGGACACCCCGTGAGGAGACGTTCTGCGCTCTCTTCGCGGAGACGCTCGGACTGGAAGCGGTCGGCCCCGGCGAAGATTTCTTCGAGCTGGGAGGCCACTCGCTGCTGGCCAATCGCCTGGTCAGCGCCATCCGCGCCGGTCTGGCCGAAGAGCTGACCGTCATGGACGTCTTCGAGCACCCGACCCCGTCCAAGCTCTCGGCCGTCGTCCCCGCGGGTGAGAGCAGGCCATCCCTTCTCGCCGGTACCCGCCCGACACCGGTTCCGCTCGCCCCGACTCAGCAGGGGCTCTGGTTCCTCAACCAGGTCGCCGCCTACCGGGCCGCTTACAACGTGTGTTTCACGCTCCGCGTGCGCGGACCACTTGATCTGGTGGCCCTGAGCGCGGGGTGGAATGACGTCCTGGACCGGCACGAGATTCTCCGCACCGTCTTCCCCGAGAAGGACGGCGTGCCGTACCAGCACATCGTGCCGACCGCGCAGGCCGCGCACGGCATCCCGCTCGTCGAGGTGACGGGGGACTCGCTGGATTCATGGCTCGCGGCCGAGACACAGCATGAGTTCGACCTAAAGACCGATCTGCCGTTCAGGCTGGCCGTGTTCCGGCTGGACGCCGTTGAACACATCCTGTCCATGGTGATCCACCACATCGCTTTCGACGGGGCCTCCGCGGGCCCGCTGATGCGCGAACTGGCCGCGGCATATGAGGCACGTAGCCAGGGCGTGGCGCCGGAACCGCCGCTTCCCGCTCAGTACGCCGACTTCGCCGTGTGGCAAGAGCACTTGCTCGGCACGGCCGAGGAACCGACCCTTTTGGCATCGCGCCAGCTCGAGTTCTGGAAAGCAAGGCTGGCCGGCCTGCCGGAGGAACTGGCACTTCCGTTCGACCGCCCCAGAAGCCTGTCGGGCGGATCGGCCGAGGACACGGTGTCCGTCCGATGGAGCTCGGCTGAGCGTTCCCGGTTCGTCGCGGCGGGACGGGCGGCCAGGGCGACACCGTTCATGGTGGCCCAGGCCGTGGTGGCGGCTCTGCTCACGAGCCTCGGGGCGGGGACCGACATTCCCCTTGGCACTCCGGTGGAGGGCCGCGGCGATGCGGCCCTGTCGGATCTGATCGGGTACTTCGTCAACACCATCGTGCTGCGCACCAGTACGGCCGACAGCCCGACCTTCCACGAGCTGGTCCAGCGGGTTCGACGGGACGACCTCGCCGCGTTCGAGTGTCAGGACCTCCCGTTTGAACGCCTGGTCGAAGCCCTCAATCCCGTTCGCTCGGTCACCCGCAATCCACTGTTCCAGGTGATGGTGGTCTACACCCCGGAACGGGATGTGACGCCCGCACTCGGCGCCACCGACATTCAAGTGATGAGGACCGAGGCGGGGTCCGCGATGTTCGATCTGGTCTTCGATTTCATCGAACTTCCCGGAGGAGACGGGCTTGAGTGCCGGCTCGTCTACAACACCGGGTTGTTCGACGTCTCGACTGCCGTGCGAATAGCGGAAGCGCTACAGCGGTTCGTCGAAACACTATGCGCGGACGACAGGAGGAAAATCGACTCCGTCGTCATCGGTCCCCTCGGCCGCTCACCGGATGAGCCGGTCAACGAGGCCGAGGCCGAGCGCGCCCGGCACACACTGGTGGTGCCGCGGAGCCGGCCGCCCATGGACGATGTGCTGGTCACTCAGATTCTCCGCAACGCCTTCAGCGAACTCCTGGGCGGCGCGCGAGTCGGTGTGGAAGACGACTTCTTCGAGCTGGGAGGTCATTCTCTGCTCGCTGTCAGGCTGATAGGCCGGATCCGCTCGCTGCTCGGCGTCGAGCTCGGGATAGAGGATGTCTTCGCGGCACCAACGGCGAGTCGGCTGGCCGCGGTGGTCAACAGCCGCGATGAGGCTGTGGACGCGCTCGGTGTGGTGCTTCCCATCCGGCAACGTGGCAAGGGCCTCCCGCTCTTCCTCATACACCCTGGGATCGGCCTGAGCTGGTGTTACACCGGATTCTCCCGTCACCTTCCCACGATTCCGTTGTACGGACTGCAGTCCAGAGCGGTCCGAGATTCCCGGCAGCAAGCAGGCGACCTGAACCAGATGGCGGAGGACTACCTCGATCAGGTGCGCAAGATCCAGCCGTCCGGGCCTTATCGCCTGGCCGGATGGTCTTTCGGCGGAAACGTCGCGCACACCGTGGCGGCAATGCTGAGCCGGGCGGAAGAGGAGGTGCAACTGCTGGCGATCATCGACGCCTATCCGTACGGTGGTGCGGCCCACTCCGACCCGACACCACAGGCGGTGCGAGAAGATCTCGAGACGGTGCGGCGCCTGCACCTGGGCTTTGAGGTGTCCGAGGCTCTGGACGATGCGTGGGTCGGCCACCTGGCCGAGGTGCTGTCAGCTAACAGCAGGCTCGTCCTCTCCCACCGGCCACCCGTTCATCGAGGCGATGTGGTCTTCCTCCGCGCAGAGGGACATCCCGAGTCACCCTCCGTGCAGCCGAGGGCCTGGCGGCAGTACGTGACGGGGAATATTTACGTCCATCCCATCGCGGCAACGCACGACTCCCTCATGAGCGTGGTGCCACAAGCGGAAATAGCCGTGGTCCTACGCCACTACCTGCAGGAGAACGTCTGATGTCCAACCCATTCGAGGACCCCGACCGTATGTATCGCGCTCTTGTGAATGAGGAGGGCCAGTACTCGTTGTGGCCCGACCACCTCCCTGTGCCGCACGGCTGGGAGACCGTGTACGGCCCGGCGGGCCGCGACGAGTGCCTCGGCCACGTCGAGCGAGAATGGGCGGACATGCGCCCCGCCAGCCTCATCCGCTCGGCCACGAGTGGCCCGCGATGAGCGGTATCGACATCAAAGGGCTCACGCGCACGTTCATCAAGGGAACATCCGAGGTCGCGGCCCTGCGGGAGATCAACCTTTCAGTGCCCGCGGGGGAGGTCCATGGGTTGCTGGGGCCGAATGGAGCCGGCAAGACCACGCTGTGCAGAATTCTCTCGACGGTTCTTCTGCCGACGTCGGGGGTCGTGCGGGTGTCCGGCCATGACGTGACCACTCATGCCGCTCAGGTCAAATTGTCGATCGGGATCGTATTCGGTGGGGACCGAGGCCTCTACGAACGATTGACCACCCGCCAGAATCTGGATTTCTGGGCCGCGCTCTATGGGCTGAGCGCTTCGGCCCGCAGCAGACGCGTGGACGCGCTTCTCGAGCGTGTCGGTCTGAGCGAGCGCGCCCGCGACAAGGCCCATACCTTGTCCCGCGGGATGAAGCAGCGATTGCATCTGGCCAGAGGACTGGTGTCCGAGCCTGCCGTCCTGATCCTCGACGAACCCACCGTCGGCATGGATCCGGTCTCCGCGCGAGACTTCCGCACGCTGGTGCGCGAACTGCGGACAGGTGGACGCACGATTCTGATGACCACCCACGACATGGCCGAGGCTGCCGCACTGAGCGACCGCGTGTCCCTGATCGACCACGGGAGGCTGGTGCTCACCGAGCGCCCGGACGCGGTGGGAAGCTGGGTGACCTCCCATGAGCGCCTCGACGTGCGAGGAGTGCCCGAGCCCGTCCAGGCCGATCTCATCGCCGCGCGGGGCGTGCTTTCGGTCACGGACCTGGATGCTGGGCAGCGCGGTGCGTTGCGGATCGAGACCGAGAACACAGAGGCGACTCGGGCTGTCCTGCGCCGGCTCGTTGAAGCCGGAGTGACCGAGATCGCGTTCAGCCGGCCGGATCTGGAAGAGGTGTACCTACACCTGGTCGGAAGCCGCGGAATGGCGGTGGACGGATGAGGCGTCCGGTGATCTCGCTGTCGCGGATGAAGCCGATCGGCTTGTGGGTGGGCTTTCGGCTTCAGTTGGCCGAACTTCGTACGCAGGCCGATATTTTCTATGCTTTCGTCACTGCACCATGCTTTGCGCTGATCTTCATGTCGATCGCGGAATACACCGGACAGCGCCACATGGCCGTATCCGCGCTGATCGCTCCCACCCTCATGACGATGTGGGACGCTGCGCTGACCTTCTCCGGGGACATCATCGGTGATGACCGCGAGAATGGCAGGCTGGAGCCCTTGGTGGCGTCTCCCGCGGCATTCTCCCCCGTGTTGTGCGGTCGTCTCCTCGCGTGCATGACGTTGTCGCTTCCCGCGTTCACGTTGTCCGTACTGGTGGCTGGGGTGATCTTCGATCACTGGATCGTGATCCATCACCCGTTGTTGTTCGTCGCGACCCTTCTGGTGACCGGGTTGGCCACCGCGGGAACCTCAACCGCGCTGGCCGCCGTATTCGTGGCCTCGAGCGGGGCGCGGATCATCCAGAACACCTTGTCGTACCCCATTTTTCTGCTCGGTGGTGTCGTGGTGCCCACCTCCGCCTTCCCGGACTGGCTCGAATCCGTGAGCGGGCTCGTCTACCTGTCGTGGAGTGCCGATCTCCTGCGAGCGGCCCAGGAACCCGCGCCCATCGACGCGGCCGCGGCCCGGCTGGTCGCGATAGCTCTGCTTGGAGGCGCCGCTCTGGGCATCGGCCGCGTGGTCATCGCGCGTCTCCTTCGCCAGGCGCGTCACCAGGGCACATTGACGCGAGTGTGAGGAGAAGAGCATGACGACGGTGCTTCAGGCCCTGCGGACTCTGAGCCAGGCAAGTGTGATCGCCCGGGCCGACATGAAAATGATCTACACCTGGAAGACGTGGCTGGGCGCGTGGCTGGTCCGCTTGCTGTGCCAGGTCGCGTTCTACGGGGTGATCGGCGCCTCGATCGACGTCGGCGAGTATCAGAGATTCGTCATCCTGGGTGCCGTCATGGTAATCAGCGCCACCGAACCGATGGCGGCGGTCGCGTCCACGACGTGGGATCGGGTCGCCGGTACGACTCCTCTCCTTGCCGCGTCGCCGGTTTACCTGGGGTTCTTCTACTTCGGACGCAGCATTCAATGGCCAGCCTCCGCATGTGTGACCACTACGACCGCGCTCTTGGTCATGTCTCCGATTTTCGGGGTCGCCTGGTCCGCGAGTGACGTTCCCACGGCGATTCTGCTCATTGCGTTGACCTCGTTCGCGACCTACGGTTTGGCCCTTGCTCTGGGGGCAGCCGCGCTCATGGTGGCGGGGGCGCGCAACATCATCAGCAACGTCACGGTCATTCTTTCGACGGCGTTCTGCGGAGTGGTCGTTCCGGTGAGCTTCTGGCCTCCGCCGGTCGGCTGGGTGGTTCAGGCGGTCCCCCTCACCCACGGTGTGAACGCGATTCGTGACCTGGCAGCGGGAGAAGGCGCATCAACGGTGGCCGCCTCGGCGATGCTGATCGTCGTGACCGGTGTCGGCTGGGTAGGCCTCGCCTTTCTGGCCAATCGCATCGTGTTCGCCTACTCCCGTCACGGCGGGAGGTTGAGCAGCTGACATGACAAGCGCCCCTCCACAACAGCCGACTCTCGATGAGGAGGAATAGGCTTTGCCGACCAGGATGGATATGGACGGTGCCGAGCCGGGCGACCGGTGTCCGCCCGCCGGTGACAGCGGCCCCCCGGGCCCAGCGTGCTCCTACAACGAATGGGATCTGCTGGAGGAGGCCATCGTCGGAATAGTCGATGACGCCAGCTTTCCCACGTGGCATTTGGTGCTGAAGCCGGTTCTGCCCGCCGGTCAGCAGGAGAACTTCCGCAGGCACTCCGGGCAGGAATCTCCGGCCGAGCAGGTGTCGGCCGCACGAAGGGAACTGGATGAGTTCTGCCGAATCCTGCATCGGGAAGGGGTGAAAGCTCGCAGACCCGAGCCCATGCCGCAACGGCTTCGCTACAACACCTTGCACTGGGCTAGCACCGGGATGTACGCCGCGATGTCCTGGGAAGCGCTGCTGGTGATCGGAACAGAGATCATCGAGTGTCCGATGGCATGGCGGTCGCACTATTACGAATCCCTCGCATACCGTCTCTTGCTCAAGGAGCATTTCAAGAACGGGGCCCGCTGGAGCGCGGCGCCGAGCGAGCTCCGGGACGAACTGTTCGATCACGAGGGAGCCGTCTCATCGCCGAGCTCATCCCCGCGGCTGGTGGTCAAAGAGTTCGAGCCGACCTTTGACGCCGCGGACTTCGTACGGTGCGGGCATGACATCTTCACGCAGAAGAGCCATGTCACCAATGAGTTCGGCATCGAGTGGCTGCAACGTCATCTGGGTGGCGGCTATCGCATCCATGTGCTCGAGTTCAACGATTCCCAGCCGATGCACATCGACGCGACCCTGATGCCGTTGGCGCCCGGCAAGTTGCTCATCCATCCAGAGCGGGTGCCGAAGGTGCCGAGCATGTTCAAAGGTCGGGATGTGCTGAAGGCTCCGATTCCTGTGCTGCCGGACAGTCATCCACAGTATTTCACGAGTAAATGGCTGAACATGAACATTCTGATGCTCAACCAGAAACGTGTGGTCGTCGAGCGGCAGGACGAACCGATGATCGCCGCGCTGCGTAAGTTCGGGTTCAGCTGCGTCCTGTGTGACTTCCGGACTTTCTTCACGTTCGGCGGGTTCTTCCACTGCGCCACGCTCGACGTGCAACGCAGGGACATGCTCGAGTCCTATTCTGAGGGGTGCACATGCAGATAAGGAAGCTGCCGATGACCGAGCAGCAGACGGTGGCACGCCTGCACGAACTGTTCGAAGAGCAGGTGAGGCGGAACCCGGACGCCCTCGCGGTGCTGCACAGGGGCCGGCGCATGTCGTACGGCGAGCTCAACGGCCAGGCCAATCAACTCGCGCATCACCTCATAACGATCGGCGCGGAGCCGGAGGTGATGGTGGGACTATCCGTCGAACGTTCGCCGAGTATGTTGGTCGCGCTCCTGGCCGTCGTGAAATCCGGCGCGGCATTTCTTCCCATCGACCCGGTGCACCCGGCCGAGCGGGTCCGCGCGATGCTGCAGGATGCCCAGGCGTCCATCGTCATCAGCGGCTCGCTGCCGTCATTCCCCGTTCCCGCGGGAGTTCGGCTGGTCCGCCTGAACGACGACGCTCACATCATCAGACGGCAGCCCACAGAAGATCCCGGCGTCGATGTGCGTCCAGAGAACCTTGCGTACTGCATCTTCACGTCCGGATCCACCGGACGGCCCAAGGGCGTGGCCGTATGCGTCGGCAGCCTGGTCAATCACGCGAAACACATGACAGTGTCCCTTGGGATCCAGCCAGGCGATCGCTTCCTCCAGTTCTCTTCACTGAGCTTCGACGCCGCCCTCGAAGAGATCTTCCCGGCGTTGATCGGGGGAGGCGCGCTGGTATTGAGTGCCCCTCAAGTTCCTCCGATCTGGCAGTTCATGGAGATCCTGGCGAACGAGAGGATCTCCATCGTCAGCCTGCGGTCGTCGTACTGGCACCACTGGGTCGATGAGCTTTGTGAAACTGAGCCGGACAAGCCGGGCAACCTGCGGTTGGTGATTATCGGCGGCGAGCGGATTCTCGCGGAGAAGCTCCGCCAATGGCACACCCTGTCCTGGAGTGATCAGGTGGAGTTCATCGCCGATTACGGTCCCACCGAAACGACGATCAGCTGCACCACTTACGCCGGCCCGCCCGAAGCGAGCTGGCCCACGGTCCCGCTGGGCGTGCCGATCTCCAATGTCGAGACTCACCTTCTCGACGACGAGCTCGAACCGGTTCCCACGGGCGTGATCGGAGAGCTGTACATCTCCGGCGCGGGTCTCGCACGCGGATACATCAACCGCGCCGGGATGACCGCGGAAAGATTCGTAGCCGCCCCCTTCGGTGCCCCCGGCAGCCGGATGTACCGATCAGGAGATCTTGGCTACCAGCTCCCGGACGGCCGGATCCAGTTCGTCGGCCGAGTAGATGACCAGATCAAGGTTCGCGGCCATCGCGTCGAACTTGGGGAGATCGAGGCGGTCCTGCGTTGCTTTCCGGACGTCCGCGATGCAGCCGTGGTCGCGAGCGAGATCACGCCTGGCGACATCCGGCTCGTCGGATACGTGGTCGCCAAGACCTTTTCCGAGCCGCGGCTGAGAGAGTGGCTAGCGGAACGTCTTCCCCCCGTGATGATCCCGGCGAAGCTCGTCGCAGTGCCGCGTCTGCCCCGATCGGTCCTGAGCGGCAAGGTGGATCGGACGCGGCTCTCGAACTGTACGAAGCTCGAATAACCTGCTTCTCATGGCCTGTTTCCGCGTGGGTGCCGAATATCGTG
The DNA here is from genome assembly GCF_044593615.1 of Nonomuraea sp. NPDC051941. Lineage (NCBI taxonomy): Bacteria > Bacillati > Actinomycetota > Actinomycetes > Streptosporangiales > Streptosporangiaceae > Nonomuraea > Nonomuraea sp. NPDC051941. Next base: position 65,983 of record NZ_JBIUCF010000025.1, on the reverse strand, counting down.
TCACCTCATGCGACCTGGGAGTATTCGTGTAGTAGACCACCGAGCCGGTCTCTTCGAGTGACCGGGATGTCGGCGTCGATAGGCTCGGGCAGCGCCTGCAATGGGCTGGCTTGATCCAGCGCACGGTGCGGCCGGTGCTCATTGAAATGGGCCTCGTACTCGGCGAGGATGGCGCGCAGGTGCGCGGCGTTGATGACGAGGATCCGGTCGAGGATCTCGCGGCGTACGCTGCCCACCCAGCGCTCCATGATCACGTTCATCCGGGGAGCCTGTGGAGCAGTGAGCACCACGCGGATGCCCTCCGTTTTGAACACTTCATCGACTCTGCTGGTTAACTCGCGCGGTGTCGGCTGGTTCGTGATCTGATGGCTTTTGCCCTTGATCACGCCCGTGGGAGCAGCCGTCGTCTTTGTCCTGGCTGCGGGATGGATAGAGGTGGCCGTGTCGATGCAGCCGATGCCGTGGCCGGAGTCGGCGCCTGAGGTCGCTGCGGCGATCCGGGCCAGCTTCCGGGGTAAGCGGCAGGTGCCGTTGCCGGTGCGGGTTCGTGATGAATTGGGCGAGGTGTTCGCAGACGAGGCGTTCGTGGGCGAGTTCGGGCGGGAGGGCAGGCCGGGCTGGTCGCCGGGTCGGCTGGCGTTGATCACGGTGTTGCAGCGGGTGGGCAACCTCACCGACCGTCAGGCCGCCGAAGCGGTTGTCACCGATTTGACCTGGAAGTACGCGCTCGGCCTGGACCTGGACGACCCGGGCTTCGACGCCAGCGTGCTGAGTGAGTTCCGAAGCCGGGTGATCGCTCATGAACTGGAGGAGAAGCCGCTGGATCTGCTGCTGTCGGCGTTGCAGGAGCGCGGCATGCTAGCGGCGGGTGGCAAGCAGCGCACCGACTCCACCCATGCGATCTCCGCGGTGCGAGATGTGAACCGGGTGGAACTGGCCGGGGAATGCGTGCGGGCCGCGTTGGAGGCGCTGGCGGTGGCCGCGCCCGGCTGGGTGCAACAGGTGCTGGAGGTGCCCGGCTGGGCTGAGCGCTATGAGCTGCGGGTCGATTCCTGGCGGATGCCCATCTTCAAGTCCAAACAGGAAGAACTGGCGCGCGTATACGGGGCGGACGGGTATGCGCTGGTCGAAGCCGTGTATGCGCCGTTCTCCCCGGCCTGGCTGCGGCACCTGCCGGCCGTCGATGTGCTGCGCGTGATGCTGATCCAGCACTATGTCCGCAGCACCGACCGGCGGGGACGGCAGGTGATCAAACGGCGGCAGGACCTCGACCAGGGTGGCGAGGGCCTGCCGCCGGGCAGATATCGGCTGGCCTCCCCTTACGACCTCGACACCCGCTGGGCGGCCAAGGGCAGTGAGCTGATGTGGAACGGCTACAAGGTGCACATCAGCGAAACCTGGCACCCCGCCGCCGACGCCCAGGCCGGAACCGACAGCACCGGCGCCGGCACGAGGCCGCCGAACCTGATCACGAACGTGGCCACAACCGACGCCCTCGTGCCCGACACGGCGATGACCGAGGTCATTCACCAGCACCTGGCCCGGCGCGGGCTGCTGCCCGCCGAGCATTACCTGGATGCCGGCTACTCCTCCGCTGAACTGATCGTCCAGGCCCGTGAGCTGCATCAGATGGCGCTGATCACCCCATTGCGGAGCGACACCTCCGTGCAGGCCCGCACGCGCAACGGCTATGACCGCACCGCCTTCACCATCGACTGGGACCGTCGGCAGGTCACCTGCCCGCAAGGACAGAGGAGCACCTCCTGGACACCCTGCCGGCAAAAGGAACAGCCGATGATCGTCGCCGCCTTCCCGCTCAGCACCTGCCGCCCCTGCCCCGTCCGGGCACCAGCGCCCAGCGCAGCGGCCGCCACCTCACCCTGCACCCCCCGCGCGATCCCGGAAACCCTCGATGCCGCCCGCGCCGAACAGGCCACCCCCGCCTGGCACGACCGATACGCCCTCCGATGCGGCATCGAAGCCACCATCCACCAAGCCGTCACCAGCACCGGACTGCGCCGCGCCCGCTATCGCGGCATCAAGAAAGTCCGCCTCGAACACCTCGTCTCCGCCATCGCCGTCAACCTGATCCCGCTGAACGCCTGGTGGAACGGCCGCCCACTGGAACGCAAACGCACCAGCCGCCTGGCCCTCGAACCAGCCCTGACCGCCTAAAAATGAGTTAACCAGCAGAGTCTTCATCGAACAGAGCGGTGAATTTGCTGTCCCGGTCTCTGATCAAGAATCGGAAGTCGCCGGTTCGATCGCCCAGGTCGAGCAGGAGGTTGCGGGCCTGCTGGGCAACCCGGACGGCGGTCGGGTGCGCCGTGACCCCCAGCACGTGGACACGGCGAGTGGCGTGCCCGACCACTGTGAAACAGTACAGCCGGGCGAGTGTGATCGTCTCCACCTGGAAGAAGTCAGCGGCCAGGCGCAGCACCAAGGCTCGGATGGTGGGCCGGGGCGACGGTCGCCCCGGCTCGCGCTTGGGATAGGTCCACCGTCCCTTCACGAGCTCGGCATGCCACCGCAGAAGCATCCGTGGTGTGACGAACAGGTGGTGTCGGCGGCGTCGGGGCAGGAGCCGCGCCAGCGCGGAAAGGATCGCTCGGTCGGCCCACGATGGCCGGGGAGCGGCGACCTGGCGACGAAGGACCGCGAGCTGGTGGCGCAGTACGAGGATCTCGATGTCTTTCGACGTCTGCGGCAAGGCGTACGGCCCCGCCCCCGGCGACGAGTGGCGCAACGTCGAGAGCCAAAACGGCTGCAGGGAATCTAACAGGTTCGGCGGGCTCGGCGACTTCTACCGGTTGGACGCAGGAGCCGACTTCGGCAGGCTTGAGATTCGCCGCGAGGATCAGGTCCGGCCGCAGAAGGCGGTGGACTACCTGGGAGAGCCGATCGACGATCGGCCGTGGCTGCGCATTGGAGATGCCGACGAGCAGGCGCTGCTCATGGACACCGCTCCGGTGAGGTCATGATCTACTACGGCTTCTACTTCAAATACGGCTGGGAGTCGGGGATCATCCTTGTCTGCGCCGACGTGCCAGAGCTCATCGACACCGTGGCGCTCGGTCAGAGGTATCCGCCGATCTTTGGCCCGAAGCAGAAGTAATCGGAGCCCTGGTGGCAGGACGACCCGTGGTACGCCTACCTCCTTGAAACCGGCATGCTCCCCAGCGAGGAGGCCCTGTGACCGACAGGGTGCCGAAGGGGTGAACGTACGGGGCGTCCTGGTGCACCGATACGGTGGAGTGCTTCGGCGGCACCGCGTCCATAACCCTGCCCGGCGGCTCGCCTTCACGTAGGCGTAGATGCCGTCCCAGTCGGCTTCCCTGCGCCGCTATGGAAGCGGTGAAGTTGCGCTGCTGCAGGGCTGCCGGAAGATCTCCAGCGCGGTGCCAGGCCGCGAAGGGGTTGTCGAAGACGTACCGGCTGCCTTCGAGAGCGGTGGAGCACAGCGTGGCGGCGAGCTCGACGGCGATGTCGTCGAGGTCCATTGTCACCCACACGATCATGGTCTCCTCCATGGCGCGGAGCCGCCCGGCTCCCATAGCGGAAGCCGGGCGGCTACGGGTGGAAAGTCAGCCGATCAGGACCGGAACCGTGCCTGTCACGATGCGGTGGTCAGAGCAGGCACTCTCGGGGATGCCCGTGCAGGTGGTGGGGATGGCCAGGGCATTGCCGATATACGATCCGGCGATCCGATCCTCCCTGACGAAGATCAGGTCGACTTTCGAGCGCGGTTCGACGGCGGCGCACGGGGACGGGTCCGCGGGTATCGCGTTCGCGGTCCAGGCGCCGTACCCGTGGCACGCAGCGGGATCGTTGTCGTCCATCTCCCGGTAGTGCCCGGTGTTGTTGCCGTTGTTCACGGTGTTCAGTGAGCTTGAGTACCAGTTGTTCAGCCGGCCGTAGTCCGGTTGCGCGTTGAAGTCTCCCGCGATGACGACCGTCTGGCCGTCCGCGCGATAGGCCTCCATCTGGTCCAGCACGAAGTTCAGCTGGTTCTCGTTGTGCTTCTTGCCGTTGTCGGCGAGGGCGTTGCTCGTGGTGATGTGCGTGGTGCAGAACCTCGCGCCTGGGGTGGTCAGCAGTCCGGCGCACAGGAGGTTCCGCTGCTCGCGCGTGCCGTCCCGCGGCAGCGTGAACCGGCTCGCCGGTGAGAGCGGCTGCTTGCTGAAGATCGCGTTGCCGTAGTCCTCGTTGCCGTCGCACACCCCCTCGGTGGGCCCGAGGATGGTGGCGAACCGGGAGTAGTTGGTCGAGTCGTTGGGCCACCCCGCCGTTCTGAGCGCGCCCTGGAGCGCCTTGTACTGACCCCAGCAGAGTTCGTTGAAGGCGACCAGATGCGCGTCGCTGTTGAGAATGGAGCTGACGGCCACGGAGACCAGTCCGTCGGTCGTCGAACCGTGGTGCATCTTGTTGCCCGCGACATTCCACTGCCAGACGTTGAATGCCGTCGGGGCCGACGCCGTGGCGCTCGACGGGAGCGCGATCAGCGCCGCGCAGAGCGCGATGAGAAGCGCGCTGCGTAAGTGCTTGCGTGGATGCACACTGACTCCTTAGCCGGTCGGGGCGCCGTTGGAGGCGATGTCGATCACGGTGCGGTCGTCGTAGGTCCGCCGTTCGGTCTTGACGAGGTGCAGATCGGCGTCGAGCACGGGGAAGAGGTGCACCGGCGTCAGCGTCAGACGTGCCGTGCGATCCTTCCTGTGATCGCGGTTGATGTCGATCTCCAGGTGGCCGTAGTGCTTGCCCCCTGAGGTCAGCCGCGGCGTCTCCCCGGCTTTCTCCCAGGTCTCGGGCTCGCTCTGGTCGGCCGTCCAGCGGCTGAAGGCGTTGTAGCCCAGGAGCGGGCTGTCCAGTGTCGACCCGTCGCGGCGAACGCCGCGCAGACCGTCGCCGGACACGCCGACGTCGTAGTAGTGAACGCCCGTGCCGTCGCCGTCACCGTCGACGAAACTTCGCTCGAACATCTCGCTGTGACCGGAGATCACGGCTGCCACGCCGTACCGCTCGAACAGCTCGTGGTAGACCCGCATGGGGGTGCCTCCCTGGCCGGAGGTGAGGGCGTGGTTCATCGGCAGGCCGTGTTCGCCGCTGCTGTAAGGCGCGTGATGGAACTGCACGAGGACGATCTGACCCGCGGCGCGGGCGGCCCGCAACTGCTCCTCCGCCCAAGCCCACTGCGGGCTGCCGGGGTTGAAGGCGGACAGGTCGCGTCCACCGGCGGCCTCGTACTCGGCACGGGTGAAGTTCTCCTGCGTGTCGGTCCCCGGGCCGGCGTACTGACGGCCGGTCAGCTTCTCCTCGGGTGGGTAGGCGGTGGCTCGGTCGTCCGGCTCACCGTTGTTGCTGTCCAGCGTGAGCACCGTGACGGGTCCGTAGTCGACGCGGTAGTAGTTGTCGCGGTGTGCGGTCGTGCCGTTGCCGGGGGCGTCGAAATAGGCGTGGTACTTCGCGCGGGATCGCACGACCGGCGTGCGGTCCTGGGGCGTGCCGTACCCGCCGTTGAGCGCGCCGAAGCTCTCCCAGTTTCCGAAGGCGGGCAGGATCGGGACGCCGGTCAGCAGGTCGCCGCTCTCGCCCGCGGTATGGCGGAAGAACTCATCCCAGCCTGGCTGGTATCCGCCGCCCTGGACGAGATCGCCGGTGAGGAGCACCGCGTCCGGCGCGCGGCTCTTCACGGTCGCCAGGTTGACGCGCAACCCCTCGTCCTCGGTGAGGGGGTAGCGCAGGACCCGAGTGCCCAGCAGGGTCGTGGTGCCATAGGTGCGATCCCAGATCGATCCGGGGTCGGCGGACGGACGTTGCGTGCTTCCGGTCGCGAGCGCGCCTGGCGACCACTCCCGCCGTAGCACGCGGCCACGCGGCTCGGTCTCGGAGTCGGACATCGCGATCAGCCTGATGTGGTTCCAGCGATCCTTCGCCGGCGCGGTCCGGAAAGTGCCGCGGTGCGTTGCTCCGCCCTGGTCCACGGTGTAGTGGTAGCGGCTGCCCGGCCGCAGGCTGTCGATCCTGATGGTGTGCTTGTGGTTGCCCTGCCCTCGCAGCCACGATCCCTTGCCCAGGCCCGGGATCTCCTCGGCGAGCTCAAGGTCCGTGTAGGCCAGCTCGGGTCGTGGATCCCCGGCGATCTCGTAGGTTCTCGGGCCGCGGATGCCTGGCCCGAACACGGTCAGCCGCCCCGGCCGGCCGTCTTCGGTGAACCACGTCAGCGTGATGCCTGAGGAGTTCGGGCTCTGCAGGTAGGGGAGGATGCGGAACTCCGAGAGTGGCCGCGCGGCCGCGGCGGGGGAGGGGAGGACACCGATGTGCAGCAGGCCCGTCATCAGCGCCATGGTCGCGCAGGCCGTCTTCCTCTTGCGCATCGTGGCTCCTCAGTGCCGCAGCTTCACGTCGCCGACCACGATGCGGTGATCGGAGTACGGGGTGGTGATGACCCAGCCGGAGTTGGCGTCGACCTTGAAGTGGCGGTGGTCGACGAAGATGAAGTCGATCCTCCGGTTGCTCTGATAAGGCCGGTTGTAGTCGTCGGGGAGACCGTCGGCGCCCATGGTCCACTCGCCCTGACGGTGCGGGCAACTCTCCGTCCCGAGCACCCACTCGCGAATGTTGCCGCGCCAGCGCGGGTCCTCGCCGTCGACCTCGTTGAAGACGCCCTGGCCGCCGCACTTGGCGTAGAAGTGGTCGAGCGAGGGGAGGAAGGGCAGTTCGTTCAGGTCTCCGAGCAAGGCGACCGGCATCCGCCGGGCCATCGGGGTGATGGTATCCGCGATCAGCTTCGCCTGGGCGTAGTTGATCGAGCGTCCATAGTAGGGGTCGGCGGCGATGTCAGGATCGTTGGGGAAGCTCGTCTCGTTGATGATGACCAGGGGAACTTCGGTGTGCGTCACGCAGGCGCGGACGACGGCCGCGTGCGGCACGTCGATGTCACCGCAGACGAGTTTGCGGTACCTCTCGCGGTAGTGGTAGCCGATGTCCAGGTAGGGAGTGTCACCGAACATCACGGGCTTGGACGCGTGCTTGCTCAGCAGTCCCATGACGTACCAGCCGCCGGGGTTCACGACCGGGTCGTAGCAGTTGGGGATGTTGTAGTTGGTCACGACGACGTGCTCGGAGAGCTTCTCGTAGCCCGGCTTGGCCTTCAGCCGGTCCCGCAACGCCACCCACTGCGTGTAGCACATCTCGTTGAGGCCGATGATCTCGGCCTTCTGCTCGGCGATCTTGGCCACCGTGTCGTCTACCGGCGCGCCGGTGCTGCCCTTGTTGAACCCGTTGCCGGCGAAGTTGAAGTCGAGCATCCGGATCTTCCGGTCGCCATGCGTGGCTGAGGGCGGGGCGCTGGCATCGGCGGCGAGGGGCGTCGTCAGGAGCAGGGCGACGGCCGCGGCGACCGCCATGATGGGACGTCTCATGATCACCCTCCAGGGTGAAGACGATGACCGGCATTCCTGTATAGACCGGTATTTTGCGCGGAACGTAACACTGCGGTGGAAGGCGTGACAAGAGGTGCGGAGGAGACCGTGCGTGTCCGCTGTGGGCGAGTGCGTGGGGTCAGCGGGTGGATGACCTGCTGACATGCATCCGGATGGCGTAGCGGTCGCCCCGATAGAGTGACCGGCCGAATTCCACGACGTTGCCCATGGTGTCCACGGCTGTGCGCTCCACGAGAAGGGCGGGGTCGTAATCCGGCACTTGGAGCCGCTTCGCCTCCGCGGGGCTGAGCCGGGCGATCGAGACGGTCTGCTCGGCGGTCTGCAGGCGGACGCCGAACACCGTGCCCAGCACCTCGTACAGGGAGTCGTCCCGCCCCATCTCGGTCAGCAGGGTAGGGAAGCGCTCGGCCGGCAGGTTCGTGCGCTCGAGGGCCATGGGGACGCCGTCCGCGGTGCGTACCCGCTCGATGGAGTGGATCGGGTCGCCCGGCGCGAGGCCGAGGTGCGCGGCCACGTCGCGCGGCGCCGGCCGCGTGCGGCTCCGGTAACTCTTCGCGCCGGGCTCCATGCCGCGCATGCGCATGTCCTCGCTGAACGAGTGAAAGATCTCCGAGCGGACCAGCGCCGGGTGCTGCACGAACGTGCCACGGCCCGCCACGCGGCGGACCAGGCCCTGGGACTCCAGCTCGACCATCGCGTTGCGCACGGTCATCCTGGCCGCCGCGAAGCGTTCGGCCAGGACCCGCTCGGACGGCAGCAACTCGCCGTCGCGTGACTCCAGCACCAGCGCCGTCAGGACGTCCTTGATGTGCTTGCCTTTCGGTTGCCCCTCGTCGGCCGTGAAGACCTCTGGCGCGACATTCCGGGGTTCGTGTCGCGGCCTTGGCACCCGCTGGCTCCTTAACTGTCGCGTCAGACGCCCCATCTTACGAGCAGTTCCGTGCCTAAGGGTGGCCGGGGCGAGGCATTGACATTCGGTCTATACCAGTATTAGCGTCCGCGCCATGGTGCGATCAACCGATCCAGGGAGACCCGAATGCTTCGCACTCGTCCCGGCGTGGTGGCCGTCTTCGCCCTGCTGACTCTCGGACTCACGGCGTGCGCGCCGAGTGCCCCCGAAAGCTCCAGTGGAGCTGCGCAGCAGGTCACCCTCGATGTCTGGGGTTGGCGTCAGGAGGACGTGGCCGCCTACAAGAAGATCTTCAAGGCCTACGAGGACGCCCATCCAGGCGTGAAGGTGAAGTATGTGCCCTACAAATCCACGGAGTACGACACCATCCTTCGCACAGGTCTCGCAGACGCCAACGGCCCCGACGTCGCGCAACTGCGCTCGTACGGCCTGCTCCAGCCACTCGTCGCCGCGGGCAGCCTGGTTCCCCTCGAAGGCGAGGTCAAGGAACTCCGCGCGTTTCCCGAGACGGTCCTGGACGGCGCACGTGGCGTGAGTGACAAGCGGGTCTACGGCGTGCCGTTCGCCATCCAGACCCTGCACGTCATCTACAACAAGGCCATATTCAGCAAGCACGGCCTCGCCCCACCGACGACCTGGGAGTCGATGACCGCGGCCTTCGACAAGCTGAAGGCCGCGGAGGTCGTCCCGCTCGCGGCCACGGTGACCGACACCTGGATGCTCCCGGTCCAGCAAGAGATCTTCGGCGCCACCACGTACGGGGGCTACGACTATCTGAAGCAGATGCTGGCCGGCCAGGCCAAGTTCACCGACCGCCCGTGGGTGGACTCGCTGACGACCTGGAAGGGCACGAGCAAGTACTGGGGCCCTCAGTTCGAGGGCACGAGCTACACCGACGCCCAGGCCCTGTTCACCTCCGGAAAGGCGGCGATGTTCCCGGGCGGGATCTGGGAGCTCGCGGCCTTCGCGAAGGCAGACCCCGGGCTGGAGATGGGCATCTTCAACGTGCCCGCGGCACCTGGCGCCGCGGCCACCGAGACCCTCGTTCCCGGCTTCGTCGACGGTTCGTTCGGCGTCTCGGCCAAAACGCCTGACAAGGCAGCGGCTCTGGACCTGGTCCGCTGGATGGCCTCCGCGGAGTTCGGGAAGGCCTTCTCCAAGGAACTGCGCCAGATCTCCGCGGTCCCCGATGTCGCGCCGGAGGACCCCCTTCTCGCACAGGCGCTCACCGCGTACACGGCCAACCCCAGCCCGTATGTCACCTACGCGTACTTCTCCGGAGGCACGCCGACCGCTTGGGACCTGGCGTCGGAATCGCTGTCGAAACTCGTCCTCGGCCGTTCCACCGCCGAGCAGGCGGCCAAGCACGTTCAGCAGGGTATTGACCAGTGGTTCAAGCCGACGCAGTGAAACCGGTCTCGCGGTCGCCGGCGCGTGGACGAGGGGGCTATCGCACCAACCGTGTCGCCTGGCGCTGGTTAGCGGCGTTCTGCTTGCCCGCGCTCGTGCTCTACGGGCTGTTCGTCGTCGTCCCCCTCGTGACCGCGTTCTACTACGGACTCTTCCGATGGGAAGGCATCCGCCAGACGGAGTTCGTCGGCCTCGGCAACTACGGCCAGGTGCTGACCCGTTATCCGCTGAGCGAGGAGATCCCCGCCGCTCTGTGGCACAACGCGCTCTTCTTCGCGGGCACCATGGCCATCCAGAACACCATCGGTCTCGGGCTCGCCGTCCTGCTCTACCGCAACCCCCGCGGCAAGCGGTTCTTCCAGACGGTCTTCTCCCTCCCATACCTGATCAGCCCGCTGATCGTCGGATACATCTGGTCGCTGCTGCTCAGCCCGGCCTTCGGCCCGATCAACTTCATGTTGCGCACGGCCGGGCTGGAGTCGTGGGCGCGACCGTGGCTGGGCGAGCCGGACACCGCGCTGCCCGTCCTCATCCTCGTCAACGCGTGGCAGTGGGTCGGCGGTCCCATGCTGATCTTCCTCGCCGCGCTGGGAGGCGTCCCGCGCGAGCTGGAAGAGGCGGCGGCCATGGACGGCGCGTCGGCTTTGCGGACCTTCTGGAGCGTGCGCTTCCCGCTGCTCATGCCCGCGGTGGGGGTCATCACGGTGCTGACGTTCATCGGCTGCTTCAACATCTTCGATTTGGTGTACGCCCTGGGCGGATCAGACGGTGGCCCCGGAGGCGCGATGGACGTGCTGGGCCTGCTCTACTACCGGACAGCCTTCGAAGGCGGCACGAACGCGATCGGTGAATCCTCCGCCATCGCCATGATGATCTTCGCCGTCGTCTTCGGGATCTCCGTCGTCCTGGAACGCTTTCTGCGCCGGCGGGAGGTGGCCCGGTGAACAGACGGGTGGCGCCGATCGGCGCTCAGCTCATGTTGTGGACGTACGCCGCGATCGCCTTCGGGCCGCTCGTCCTGGTGGTGCTCGGATCGTTCCGCTCCAACCCCGACATCCTGCGGACACCCGTGGGCCTGCCGGATTCGCTGGACCCGGCCAACTATCTCCGCGCCTGGGAGACCGCCTCGATCTCGACCTACTTCAGCAATTCGATCCTGGTCACGGTGGTCGCCGTCGCCCTGTGCGTGGCGGTGTCGGCGATGGCCGCCTATGCCCTGTCACGCTGGCGCTTCCGTGGCCGTGCGGTGCTGACGGCGTTCTTCCTGTCCGGTTTGATGATCCCGGCCAAACTCGGGCTGTTGCCCGTGTTCTACATGTTTCAGTCCATGGGACTGATCGACACCCGGCTCGGCCTGATCCTCCTCTACGCGGCGAGCGGCGTGCCGTTCTCGATCTTCGTGATCATGGGATTCATGCGTGGCCTGCCGGACGAACTGGAGGAGGCCGCCCGCCTGGACGGTGCGGGGGAGGGGCGGTTGTTCGTGTCGGTCGCGCTGCCTCTCATGCGGCCCGCGCTGGCCGTGGTCACGGTGTTCCAGTTCGCGCCCACGTGGAACGACTTCTTCTATCCGCTCGTCCTGTTGAGGGACAGTGACAAGTACACCGTCCCGGTGGGACTGACCCGCTTCTTCGGCGAGTTCGCCACCGATCGGGCGGCGCTCTTCGCCGGTCTGGTGATCGCGCTCGTGCCGCTCGCCCTGGTCTTCGCCTTCGCCACCAAGCAGATCATCGCCGGGCTGACGGCAGGGATGTCCCGGTGAGCACACACCAGACCGTTGTCTGCGTCGACGGCGGCAAATCCGAACTGCGCCTGCTGGTGACCGATGGGGTTCGCCGTGAGTACGGCGTTGGACCAGGTCTGACCTATCACCCCCACGAGGACGGTGTCGCCCGCATCCTCGACAGCGTCAAATACGCCGCGGCAGGCCTGGTACAGCCCCCGGCCCCGGCGGCCGTGGTCGCGGGCCTCACCACGGTGCCGGGCGATCCAGCTCAGCTGCGCCTGCTCGCCCGGGGCTTGGAAGAGCTCTTCGGCGGCCCTGCGCTGGTGGTGGAGGACGGCTTGCTGGCGCACGCCGGCGCGCTCGCCGGGGCGGGCACGGTGATCTGCGCGGGCACGGGCACCACGGTGCTGGGCATCGGAACGTCGGGCCGAAGGGTCAAGGTCGACGGCTGGGGTCCTGTCCTCGGTGACCGCGGCAGTGCGTACGCCGTCGGCCTGGCGGGCATGCGCGCGGCCACGGCAGCGCTCGACGGCACCGGACCGGCCACCCCGCTCGCCGAGCTGTTGACGCGTGAGCTCGGTGGCACCGACCTGCCGAGCCTGCAGGCGTTCTATCGCGACGCCGAACCGGTCGCGCGCATCGCGGGCTTCGCCCGCGCCGTCCTGGAGTCGGCCGATCGCGACGATGTGGCACGCGCGATCTGCGACGAGGCCGCGGAGCATCTCGCCGCGGCCGCGGCGAAGGCGGTCGCCCGGCTGCCGGACGCGGGCAGCCGGGTCTCGTGGAGCGGCCGGTTGCTCGAGCCCGGCGAGGTTCTGCACGCGAGGCTGGCTGCCGCGCTCGCCGGTCGCGGGCTGGCCCTGCTCCCGCCAGTGGCGGGTCCGCTGGAGGGCGGGACGGTGCTCCTGCGGCAGGAAGAGCCTTACCGATCATTGTTGCGTACCGAAAACTGAGGTCGAAGATGAGAGTTGGACACGGCGTCGATTGCCTGCGGATCGTTGCCGGCGAGGCGATGGGGGGATATGCCGACCGCCTACACGGGCTGTCCGGCGTTCTCGATCCCCTTGAGGTCCACGCCGTCACCTTCACGGACGGGCAGCACAGGTTCGCCCTCATCGTGGCGGACCTGGTCTGTGTGAACAGCGACGTCGTGGAACGAATCCGAGCCAGTGCGAGGGGCATGGGGATCGACTCGTGCTGGGTCGCGGCGACTCATACCCATTCCGGACCGGAAGCGGGCTGTAGCCCGGGCGGTGCCCCGTCACCTCCAGAGCTCTCCGAGCGCCTGGAGTCAGCCGCGATGCGCGCCACCTCCGCGGCGCTCGCGGACGAACGGGACGCCACGCTTCACACCAGCCGCGTACGGATTTCGGATCTTGCCAGCCGTCGCCACCTCCCGGAGTTGCGAGCGATCGACATACCGGTGGACGTGCTCGTGGTGAGCTCGGAGGGCCAGGTCGCGGGGATGATCGTGATCTCGCCCGTGCATCCCACGGTTCTCCCGTACGACAACCACAGCGCCAGCGCCGATCTCAGCGGAGGCATCAGGCGCGCGCTGCGCACCCCCACACGCTGGGTGGTGGCAGCCACCGGCCCCGCTGGAGACATCAGCACCAGGCACACCCGGCGTGGACGCGATGAGCACGAGATCGACCGGCTCGGCGCACTCGTGGCCGATCGTCTCCGCGGCAGAGTGCTTCCTGCGGACGCGCCGGGAAGCATGACCCTCATTCCTCCGGTGTCGGCAAGCGTCCGGCTCGCGGCGAAGCAGCCGGCAGAGGCGGTGATCCCGGGCGACGGCGGCGTCACCAGCGGGCGCAGTCTGAGCGTCCTCGAACAGGGACGGCGAATCGCACGTGATCTGATGGCTCGCGACCACTCCCATCCCTATGAGATCGAGGTGCAGGTGCTCGCTCTGGGCGCGGTCACGCTGGTGGCCGTGCCCGGCGAGCTGTTCCTGGAGTTGGGCGAGAGGATCCGAGCCGGGGCGGCGGCGCCGGGCATCGACGTCGTCGTCCTGGGCTACGCCAACGGCTATCTCGGCTATCTGCCGAGCCGTGACACGCCGACGAGCTACGAGACCCTGGTCAGCCCGGTCGCCAAGGGAAGCGGCGAACTCGTCGTGGCGGCCGCGATCGACGCGGCGGCGGAACTCATGAACCGGAGGAGAGGCGATGACCGCATCTGAGTTCGCGGCGCAGGCCCCGGCCCTGATGAGCCGGGTCCTGGACACGCAGATGCCCGCGATACAGGAGGCTGCTGCCTTGGTGGCCGACTCGCTGGCCGCGGGAGGTGTCCTGCAATCCTTCGCCACCGGACACTCGAGAGTCGTGGCCCTCGAACTCACCGGACGCGCCGGCGGGCTCGCGCCCGCGGGCATGCTGAGCGTCAAGGACCTGGTGATGTTCGGCGGAGTGGATCCGAAGGAGATTCTGGACCCGACCTACGAACGGGTTCCGGGTCTCGCCGAGCGGATCTACGAGCTAGCGCGACCCCACCCGAGCGACCCCTTCCTGATCGTGTCGAACTCCGGCGTGAACGCGGCCATCGTGGAGATGGCGCACCTGGCACGCGAACGGGGACACCGCGTGGTCGCCATCACCTCCCTCGCGCATACCCGCTCACCGTCGGCGCGGCACACTGCCGGTCCTCACCTGGCCGATCTCGCTGACATAGTGATCGACAACCTCGCTCCCGCTGGAGACGCGAGCGTGGAGCTGGCGCCGGGAATCCGGGTTGGAGCAGTCTCTTCGTTGACGGGTGTGCTCATCGCCCAGGTGCTCACCGAACTCGTGTGCCGCCGCCTGCTGGATCGGGGAGCCGAGGTGCCGGTGTTCGTGTCCGCCAATCTCGCTGCCGGTGACAAGGATAACGCGACGCTTTGGGAGCGGTACCGCAGTCGAGTGCGCTCCGTGGAACCTTGATGAGCAGCTACGTGGATCCTCCGCCCTGCCGGCACCGGCCGCGATTGGCTGACCTGAGTCCCAGGCGAGGAGACCGCCGCCACGATCGACTGGATCGAGGACCACTGCAGCGACCCGTCCGCTGGTCACCGCCGATCCCACCGGCGCGACAGCCGCCGTGGTGCACGACGGCCGCCTGGAGCTCCTCGACGGGACCGGTCGGGTCAACGGGCGACGCGACGGCGTAACCGCCGCATTGGCCAACTGGTCACCGTGAACCCCGAGGGCGAGGTCCGCTGCTCCGTCCCCTGAGGCCCTGGTGATCGCCTTCGTCCTCGGCTGGACGGCGCGACTCGTTAGGCTGCGTCACAGTGAGATCGCTAGCGGTGAGCTGAGAGGTGACGGTTGACTGGGGAAGCGGCGCGACTGCTGGTGCGCTTCGGCCGCCGGTACGCCGCCGCCGTGCGCTTGGCGACGCTCGTTCCGATCTGCGCGATCGCCCTGTTCCGCGCTCCTCCCGAGCACTTGACGAGCACCGCGTACGTGGTCGGGATCGCAGCCGCCTGGACCTGCGGGTACGCGTGGTGGCTGCGCTTCGGCCAGGGACGCATGCCGGTCGTCCTCGACGTGGTCGTCCTGCTAGGACTGTTCGCGAGCGTCTTCTGGACCGGCGCCGTCGAGGACAGGAACACCGGGTGGCTGCGACTTCTGGTCACTTTCGCCTGTGTGACGTGCCAGTGGCACACTCTGCCGCTGGCGGGCGGCGCGGCGGCGCTGGCCGCAGGGGGTGGGGCGGTGGCTTTCCTCACCGCGGCGGGAGCGGCGGACGTGGACGCGACCCTGGTCAGTGGGACGATGTGGGCGATCCCGGCGGCCGCGCTGTCCAGAGCGGCTTGGGTGCTCGTTCAGCGCGCGGCGCAACGGGCCGACCGCATGGCGGCCGAGGCCGTACGGGCGCGCGGCGAGTCGCTGGTGGCCGCGGCAGTCCGTGCGGAGGAACGCGAGCTCGGCAACTCGTTGCACGACACGGCGGCGACGACCCTGCTGATGGTCGGCATCGGACAGGTGCATTCGGACGCGGACTGGCTGGCGCCACAGGCGCGCCGCGATCTGGACAGGCTTCACTCCGACAGCAGGCGGACCCCGCAGCACGCGGACCTCGTCGACCTGCTGCGTGCCGACCTAGACGCCACGCATCTGACCGTGGAGTTCGACGCCCCCGCGCGGTTGCCGCTTCCGTTCAACGTCGCCAGGGCGATCGCCGACTCGGCGCGGGAAACCCTCACCAACGTACGCCGCCACGCGGGCACGACGCGCGCGACCGTCCGGCTGCGCGGGGACGAGAGAACGCTGTGCCTCGACATCGCCGACCAGGGGAAGGGATTTTCGCCGACGGACGTGCCGGCCACCCGGCGCGGCATACGCGAGTCCGTACGCGGCAGGATGAGTCGCGTCGGCGGCACGGCCACGATCATCTCCGCCGAGGGAGAGGGCACCCTGGTACGGCTGGAATGGCGGGCCGGCCATGACTGACGCCGTCGAGGAGGCGACGCGAGCGCAGTTGCGGCACGGCCTGCGGATCGCGACGTTGATCGTCGCCATGGCGATCGTGTTCGGGCTCGGGCTGGCCAACCTGCTCGGCCACCGGGATGTCCACGAGTCACTGAGTACACAGCTGGCCGCCTTCGCGGCGCTGGGGACCGTGCTCGTCGGCGAGGCCGTACTGCTCGTCCGGGGGCGTTCGTGGGGCCGGCTGCGTAGGCCCGCCATCGCCGTCGTGCTTGGCGCGTCCGTACTGTCGTACGCGGCCCTGCCGGAGGGACGCACGTCGACGGGCGTGGACTGGATTTTCGGCGCGGCCAACTGGGTGGGCATCGTCGTGCTGCTCGACCGTCCGCTGCGGGCGGCGGCGGCGTTCTTGCTGGCCCACGAGCTTGTTGCCCTGCTCCACCTGGTCCTGTTCGACAACCTCAGCCGGGGGGCGCTGGCCAGGTTCGCCACCGGCTCGGTGTCCGTGATCGGCTTTCCGCTGTGCCTGGCCGTGGTGGCGGCCGTTCTGCTTCGTCTCAGTGCGGCGGCGGCGAACTCCCAGAGGGAGATCGAGCAGGTGCGCATCGCCGAGGCCGTCGCCGCGGAGTCCCACCGTCGCAGGCAGCAGCGGTTCGCCGAGCTGTCGGCCACCACAGTCCCGCTCCTGGAAGGGCTCGCGGACGGCTCGTTGCGTCCCGAGGACCCGGTGGTCCAGCGGCGTTGCGCCATCGAGGCGGCCCGGATGCGCAGACTGTTTGCCGAGGCCGACAATGTCGCGAATCCCCTGCTGCACGAGCTGCGCCATTGCATCGACGTGGCGGACCGTAAGGGCGTCGTGGTGGAGCTGGACACCCGCGGCCAGTGGCCCGAGCCGCCCCTGGCCGTACGGCGCGATCTCACCGAGGCGGTGCTCATCGTCCTCGCCACCACCGTCTCCTGGGCACGGGTCACCGTCATCGGCGGTGCTGACCTGGTGTCGGTGAGCGTGGTCGCGGACTGCGGTGAGATGAACATGCCGAGCCCGGCCACACCCGGCGTGCAGGTCGAGGCATTGAACAACGACGACACAGTCTGGGTGGAGGCCCGATGGCAGCGGACGAGCTGATCACGGTGGTGATCGTGGACGATCATGCGGCCATCGCCGCAGGTGTGCGTTCCTGGTGCTCCCAAGCCGTGCCACCGATCGATCTCATCGACGCCGGGGACCGGCTCGCCGATGTCTGGACCGGACCCGGCGCCGTCGCCGACGTGGTGATCTTCGATCTGGAGCTCGTGCCGCGCCGACCGGACTTCGGTGAGCTTCGCAGGCTGGTCGACAACGGCAGGCGCGTGATCGTGTACTCCCAGCACACCGACAATGCGACCGCGATCAAATGCATCGACCTTGGCGCCCTCGCCTATCTGACCAAGCGTGAGGGGCCCGATCACCTGGTGCCCGCCATCCGCGCGGCCGCGAGTGGTGAGCCCTACACCGCGCCGTCGCTGTCCGGGGCGTTCATCGCCCATGACGATCCTGGTCGGCCGCGCCTGTCCCAGCGCGAAACCGAGGTGCTACGGGCGTGGTTCGTGTCCTCGTCCAAGGAACTCGTCGCCGCGAAGCTCAACATCACGGTCAAGACCGTCGACACCTATATCGCGCGGGTGCGGGTGAAGTACGCCAACGTGGGGCGGGCCGCTCGTACCAAGAGCGAGCTCGTCGGCCGCGCGCTCGACGACGGGCTCATCACGCTCGCCGAGCTCAACCAAACGGTGACCTCCTTGTAGGGCGTTCACCGGACACCGGCGCGTCCTGGGCCTTCATAGAGTGACGATCAGTCGCGGGGAGGCCGCGCGAACATCCCCTGCGGTGGGCAGTGGGGTATCAGGAACGAATGTGAAAGCGGTGGAAAGGTTTCCTGTCTCGCAGTCGACCTTGTGCGACGGGCGTGCACATGACTGCTCATGCATCCAGTGAGGATTCGTACGCGCGGGGACGTACACCAGCACCCAAACGGGGGCTGGCGGTGGCGTTGACAACGACCGCGCCGCCGCGTGGCTATGACGCCGTTCCGGCCTGAGCCGTCCGCCAGACGCTACGGGCCCGCCTGATCGTCGGGATTGTGCGCGGCGCTTGAGCGTTCGCGCCTCGCGTCCACTCACCGGGCAGAGCAGCCGCTGCCCCGGCTTGGCTGCCCTGCTCCCGCATGCAGGTGTCACCTTCCACTCGCGTCGGCTATCCAATATGACAAGGAGAGCCCTGATGGGACTGGAGATCAAAATCCTGGGGCCGTGGGTGGCCACGGCGGACGGTGCGCCGGTGCGAGTTTCCGGCGAGCGGCGAGTCGGGGTTTTGACCAGGCTGGCACTGAGCGCTGGGCAGCCGGTCCCCGCGGACGAACTCCTCGCCCAGGTGTGGGGCCAGAGCACGGCGACGACAGCCGGCAAGCAACTGCACATCGTGGTGTCCAAGCTGCGGAGCTTGCTCTCGCCACACGAAGACGACGAAATCATCGCGACCGTCTCCGGCGGGTACCAGCTGAACCTCGCGTGTGAGCGCATCGACGCCCACCTGTTCACGCTCCTGGCCCGCCGGGCACGAGCCGCGCGAAATCACGGCGAGGTCGCGACGGCCGACGCGCTGTTCCAACGGGCCCTGGCGCTGTGGCGGGGTAACGCGCTGGCCGGCATTACCGCCTTGTGGGCTCAGGTCGAGTCCGCCCGGCTGGAGGAAGCACACCTGACCACGCTGGAGGACCACATCGACCTGCGCCTCGCAGCTGGTGATCATCACGCGGTGGTGCCGATGCTCACCGCACATGCCGGGGCCCAACCGCTGCGGGAACGTCCCCGGTCCCAGCTGATGCTGGCGCTGTACCGGGCGGGCCGGTCATCCGAAGCCCTTGCGGTGTACCAGGAGACTCGCCGCATCATGGCCGACGAACTGGGCATCGAACCAGGAGCGGCGTTGCGCCGGATGCAGCAGGCGGTGCTGTGGCAGGATCCCGCACTTCACCTCACCTCGCCGGCGCAGCGGACCACGCTCGCCAAGCCCGTCGTCCCGATCGAGCTCCCCGCCGGCACGCGGGCGTTCACCGCCCGTACCGCGGAAATCGCCTGGCTGCACCAGATGCTCACCGACACCGTGCCCGGGCTGCCGACCGTCGCCGCGATCCACGGTCCCGGCGGGATCGGCAAGTCCGCGCTGGCCATCCACGTCGCGCACGCCGTCGCCGATCGCTTCACCGACGGCGTTCTCTACCTCGACCTGCGCGCCGCCACCGCCGGCTGCCAGCCGCTATCGCCGTTGGAGGCCCTGAGCCGGCTGCTGCGCTCGCTTGGGCTGGACAGCACCGCCGTACCGACCACCCTGGACGAGGCCATCGCCCGCTATCGATCACTTACCTCGACGCGCAAACTGCTCGTCATCCTCGACGACGCCCTCGACGCGAGCCAGGTCCGGCCGCTCATTCCCGCCGGGCCCTCGTGCGCGGTCATCGTCACCAGCCGCCTGGTCATGGCTTCACTCGACAACACCAGCCATCTGCGGCTGACCGGCCTCGCCGACGCCGACGCCGCCGCCCTGTTCGCCGGCATCACGGATTCCGGCCGGGTCCGGGCCGAGCCGGAGGCGGCTCAGCAGATCGTTCGGCAGTGCAGCGGTCTTCCTCTCGCGCTGCGCATCGCGGCGGCGCGCCTGGCTGCCCAGCCCGATCGTACGCTGACTCATCTGGCCGATCAGCTCGCCGACCCCGACCGCCGCCTTGACGCTCTGGAACACGCCGACCTGGCGATCCGCGACAGCATCGCGGTCAGCCTCCAGCACCTCCCCGGAGAACCCGTGGGTCACGACGCCGCACACGCGTTCCTCCTGCTCGGCCTCCTGGAAACCCCCACCCACACTGCCGCTGCCGTGTCCGCGGTCGCCGACTGGCCGGAACACCGCGCGGAAACGGCGCTCAACCACCTCGTGGACGCCGGCTTTCTCGAACCCGCCGGGCCAGGCCGCTACCGGATGCACGACCTGATCTGTCTCTATGCCCGCGAGCAAGCCGCCCGTCACGTGCCTGAACCCGTGTGCATCAGGGCCACTCGCCGCACGTTCCATCACGGGATGCTGGGACTATTTCCTCAGCGAACAACGCTAAGGACTCTCAGCAGCTCAGCACAGGTGTGCTGCCAAGTGCCACGAGAGTGTCAGCGAGCATCGCCGCGAGACGTCAGTGACTCCCGCCACGAAAGTGTCAGCTGCGGATTGGCCCCCCTGTAGGGCTCGAATATTCGATTCATGCGCTGACCTGCAGTCCTTGGCAGGCTTGCAGATCTTGATCGTTACCGCATGAGCGGTTGCTCAAACCGGGGGAGCTGGAGATCCAGCGTGTCTATCGAACCCGCAGGTCGGACGCTGTGGCTGAGTAGTCGAGCCGCACACCATGCTGCGCGTAGCAAGGCACGCCACCGCAGTCAGGCGAAAGAGGAACTTGCCGACCAAGGGCGACAAGCCACGTGCGTTATGAGGTCTTATCCCTGCGCTGTCGCCAGGCGTCCGGCTCCGTCAGTACCACAGCGAGCGGTAGCGGTTCGTCAGCGATCGGAATGGACAGCTGACCTTGAGCAGTGCCGTTCATGCTGGTCGAGGTGGCCCACCACTGAGCGGTGATGACAGCTGGCGCAGGTGCCTCGACCACCAGCACGATCGGGTCCAGGCGGACCCGGTGATGGGGGCGCAGGTGCACGGCTGGGAAGGTGATGGTGGTCGACCGGCCGTTGTCGATATGCGGCATCGGAGGACGTGGCGCATTGCCCGGCATCGTGGTGAAGGGGGACACCCGGGCAATCGAGCCAAGGCCGGAGGAAATGCCTCCGTCGAGCAGTGAAACTGTTCGCGGGCCGTAGGGCCGAGGTGGATTCGGAAGGTTGACGAAGCTGTCGTTGGCCGCCATCGACGCCTGCGTACGGGGCCGGACAGCATGGACATTCCCGGGCACGTACAGGCGCACCTCGACCTCGGCCAGGTTGGCCGTCAGGAGATTGTGCAGCTCAAATTCGATGGGGGTCACGTGCGCGGCCGCACCGGGCAGTAGCGCCTGGCGCCAGCCGGCGGCGAGATGCAGATAGGCGCCGACTTGCTCGCGGTACTTCTGCGGTGTGCGATCTTCGGGCATGTACCTGACCAGCCCTTGTCCCACTAGTCCTTTGCCGAACGGCCTGCTCGCTGGTGTCGACCGGCCGGACCGGCGCTCCAGCCCGCATGACCACGTCAACCTCGACCTGCTGAGCTGCGCGACGTAGCCGCTCACCCAGCGCATCGATCTCGTGGGCCCTGGCCGGCCGGGTGGCTCCGTTTCCGCGGACGAAGACGGTGCCTTCAGCTACTCCACCAAGTTCTTTACGCATGCAGAAGATGGGATCGCCCCATCGTGGCGGTTCGACATCGATGATGAAAACCTGTGCCGTACCGGTCGGCAGCGTGACGGTGACGTAGGTGGGGCGCCAGCGCGGTCCCGGACTCCCTAGGTAAGGGGTGAGCCCCTTGTCCAAGTCGACCACGTCGACGGGGGTGATTCCGTCCGCCGCTCCCGGGCAGATGCCCGCTACGAAGTAGGCGTGGCCGCCGGTGAAGCGCTCGGCCACGTCGGGCATGCGGTTGGCGAAGCCGATGATGGCGCGGGCGATGTGATGCCAGCCGTGCTTACTGGTCAGATCCAGGGTCGACTTCCATTCCAGCCACCAACTCTCGTCTGCGGCGCTGGCCTGGAAGATGGCCTCTGCCAGGCCCACGAAGTCCGCGGGGCGCACGGGTGGAGAGCTGATGTCGAAATTCAACGCCATGGTGCCTCGCTTCGCCGCGATGTGGTGCGATCCAGGATGCCGTACAGCACCGACAGACAAACCCAAACACATGCCCCAGCCATGGGTTCAATCAGCGCACTGTCTGGTCTCGTCGGCGGCGTGCGGCGCGGGTCTCGGCGTCGGCGACCTTGTCGTCCAGCAGCGCGTACAACTGCGTCGTCTCGGTGGAGGCATGGCCAAGTCGGCGGCGCACGGCCTCGATGGACACGCCGGTGTTGATGAGCTCGGCGGCGTGGGCGTGGCGCAGCTGGTGAATGTCGATCTCGACTTTCGCGGCGGCGCAGTAGATCTGCCAGCGGTGGTGGGCGGCGTTGTAGGACAGCGGCCCGCCGCAGCCGTTGATGGAGGCGCGGAACAGCGGCCCCGCGGTGTAGCCGGCGGGGGTCAGGTAGAGCTTGAGCAGGGCGACGTAGCCGCGATCGTCCAGCAGCACGCTGCCACCCTTGCCGTGGATTCGGACGTGCTCATCGTCCAGGCGCAGATCCAGGTCCTCGACGTAAAGGCCCCAGACTTCGGAGGCGCGGGCGCCGCACACGTAGGCGGTCTCGAACAGCACCCGATCCCGCAGCCGGTCCAGCGGCGTCTCCTTGCGCGGCCGCCGCGAGCAGATCACCGCCAGCACCTTGGCGACATCGGCCGCCGCGCGTAGTCGCATGCCAGGACCCTGAACCTCGACCTTACAGAACCCGCCGGGCTGACGCGGGACAAGATCGCCCTCACCACCTGGCGGCTACTCAACGATTGAATGATCCTTCCCCGGGAGGGACACTCGTGGCAGGCTTTTACCCCCCGAGGAGATCCGATGCTCGCAGAGGCTCTGTCCGCTCTGGCCGCCACCGCAGCCACCACCCTGGTGGGCGCGATGGCCACAGACGGATGGGAGAGCGCCAAGTCGGGCTTCTCTCGCCTGTTTTCCAGGCGCGGCCAGGCCGAACTGGACAGGATCGACGCCCAGCTCGACACCAACGCGGGCCGGGTGGCGCGGAAGGACGAAGACCGGGTTCGCCAGGCGCTGATCGGCGTGTGGCAGCTGGAGGTCGAGGATCTGCTCGAAGAGCATCCGGAGCTGGCCGGCGAGCTGCGCGACCTGGTGACCGAGCTGCAGGCCGGGCTCCCCGAGAAGTCGATGACGTGGGTGCAGAACAACATCGCCCGCGACCACGGCAGGATCTTCGCCGCGCAGGGTGGCAACGTCATCATCCACGGCGACATCGACGACCCGGCTCGGTGAACGAGCCGCTCTTCCAGCAGACGGTCCAGGCCGAGGCCGGCTTCGCGTACGGCGTCATTGGCGCGGACCTGCACGTCTTCCAGGACGCGGGTCCCGTCTACACGCTGATCGAGCGGGCAGGACCACCGGCCGTGGACGCCGCCTGGCTGCTCGAACAGCCCAGCAGGCTGCTCGACGCCCGCTACGAGGTCGTCGCCTTCGACGGGCGCGAGGCTGAACTTGCCGACCTGACCTCGTGGCTGGAGGGGCCGCAGCTGGCGGCGCGCTGGTTGCACGGCCCGGGCGGCCAGGGCAAGACCCGCCTGGTGTCCGCGTTGGCCGACCTTGCGGCTGAGCGCGGCTGGAAGGTCGTGACCGCCGTCCACCGTGCCGTCCCCTCTCCCGGCAGCCAGGACCTGCTCCCCGGGGCGGCGCCCGGCCTGCTGCTGATCGTCGACTACGCGGATCGGTGGCCCCTGTCCCACCTGAGCTGGCTGTTCGCCAACGCGCTGCTGCACACTCCTCGAAGCGCGCGGGTGCTGCTGGTGGCCAGGTCGGTGCGGTCCTGGCCGGCGCTGCGTGCCGTACTGACCGAACATGGCGCGCGAACCGGCGACCTACCGCTCGGACCGCTGCCCCGGACGGCGACCGACCGTGAACGGGTGTTCGCCGCCGCTCACGACTGCTTCTGCGAACGGTACGGCCTGGCCGTACCGGATGCGGTTGCCCCGCCTCGCCTCGATGGCCCCGGATTCGAGCTCGTGCTGACCCTGCACATGGCCGCCCTGGTATCCGTCGACGCGCGTGCCAGAGGCGTCAGCCCGCCCGGCGATCCGTCGGAGTTCTCCGCCTACCTGCTCGACCGCGAACGCCGCCACTGGACAGAGCTGCATGGCAACCAGGCCCTGTCGACACCTCCGCAGGTGATGGCCAGGACGGTGTTCACCGCTGTCCTGACCGGCGCCCAGAGCTACGAGGCGGCGGCAGGGGTGCTGGGCGGGCTGGGCCTGCCGGGGCACCCGCACGAGCTGATCGACGATCATGCCGTCTGCTACCCGCCGGCCGAGCCGGATCGGGTCCTGGAACCGCTCTACCCCGACAGGCTGGCGGAGGACCTGCTGGCGCTGGCCCTGCCCGGCCACGCGGCCGGCGGCGGCGCCGACCCGTGGACGCCGGGCGCGACCGCCGGGCTGCTGGCCCATGACGGCGACCCACCCGCCTACGCGGGACGGGCCATCACCTTTCTCGCCTCGTCGGCCACGAGGTGGCCGCACGTCGGCAAGAGCCTGGCCGACGTCCTTTCCGCGGATCCGGCCCTGGCGCTGGCTGGAGGTGGAGCGGCGCTCACCGCGCTCGCCGAGGTACCGGGCCTCGATCCGGCGGTGCTCGACGCGGTCGAGAGGCTCTTCCCCGAGCGCAGGAACATCGACCTCGACGCTGGAATCGCTGCCGTCGCCGAGCGCGTCGTCGCCCACCGCCTGGCCACCGGCGTCGACCCGGCCATGCGAGCTGATCTCCACGCCACTCTCGCGCGCCGCCTGCTGGTCGTCGACCGCACGCAGGACGCGGTCACCCACGAGGAGCGGGCGATCGAGGGCTACCGCGCCCTCGTGGGAGAGGACCCGGCGCGGTTCACGGGCCCCTTGGCCATCAACCTGAACAACCTCGCCAACCTACTCATAGGCACCGATCGCGACGAGGAGGCCATGTCGGCCGTGGAGGAAGCGGTGGACCTGCTCCGCGGCCTCGACGACCCGTTCAACCTGGCGATGGCACTGGGCAACCGCGCGATGCTCGCCTACCAGCTGGACAGGAACAGCGAGGCGATCGAGTCGGCGCAGGAGGCCGTGCAGAACCACCGGCTGGCCGCGGCCGCCGACCCCGACGACCTCGACTTCCAGGGCGGCCTGGCCATGGCCCTGGGCAATCTCGCGTACCTGCGGATGACGCTGAAGCGGGACGAGGAGCAGGCGATCGAAGCCTCGCAGGAGGCGGTGACGCTGAGCAGGCGGCTGGCCGAGGCGGACTCTGACGCGTTCGGGCACCGGGTGGCGGCGATGCTCGGCACGCACGCCGTCCAGCTGTTCACCGTGGGACGCCACGACGATGGGGTGCGGGCCGCGATTGAGGCCGTGGCGCTGGCGCGTGAGACCGTCGCCAGACACCCGATCCGCTCCTTCCAGTCAGCGCTGGCCAGGAACGTGGTGAGCGTGATGGGCATGTACCAGCGGCTGGAACGGTGGGAGGAGGCCCTCGCCATCGGCCAGGAGCACCTGGTCGCCGTCCGAGACTTCGGCGGTCCCCTGCTCACCAACGTGCTAGCCGGGATGGCGACCATATTCACCGCGCTGGGCAGGCAGGAGGAGGCCCTGCCCTACGCGCGGGAAACAGCGGAGCGGCTGCGCGCGGCCGTCACGGAGGCGGATCCGGCCGATCCGGACGCAGAGGCAGCGGCCAGGCTGGAGCTGGCGCAAATGCTCAGCCAGTTCGTCACACTGCTGGTCGCGCTGCGCAGGAAGAAGGAGGCCGTGGCCGCGGCCGGCGAGAGGGTCGCGCTCTACGAACGGCTCGTCCAGGACGTCGGCGTGCTTAGAGCGGTGATCGACCTGCATCTGGCCCGCGAGCAACTGGCCAGTGTCCAGGGCAAGCGCAGGCGTGCTGCGGCCGAGGCACGGGAAGCGGCGCGGCTGCAGGACCAGATCGACAACATGTTCCCCAACCTGTTCGCGAACCTCCTCGGCCTTGGCCAGGACGAACCGCGAAGGCACGCCATGGACCTGCGCACCAAGGTCAACCTGGTGACTGCGCCCGCGCTGGGGGCGGTCGCCTTCGTCCTCAGCTTGACGGCCGGGAGGGGGCCACTGGAGGCGACGCTCAGCGGGGTTGCGGTGGCGGTCCTGTTCTGGCTAGCCCGGCTACGTCCTCGAGGATGAGGCTGGCGCGGCTTCACGACCTTCGCAGGTCGGCCTGCATGTTGAAACGGATGTTCTGGCGACGTCGTTCTCTGCGTGGCCCGCCTGGTCACCTGGAGAGCGAAGCCGAGGCGGTGGTGCCCCGCGCCGTTCGGTGACCAGCGCCGGTCCGCGTCGTCCAGGAAGAACAACCACTCCAGCTCCGCCTGTAGCACCCGAGCACCGGCCGTACCACCTTGGCCGCCCCTCGGCGCCGCTGTTCATCCGAGACTCTCCGTTTACCTGCCTGATCACACTCTGCTACTGACGTTTAGTGTCGCGAACCGCTGACACTCTCTTGTCGCTCAACACCTCCGCCGCGCACCTCAATGGTGATCGTCCGGCCCGCCCACACGGGTCCGATCCACATGCTCTGGCTGGGGGAGGCGAGGGCGATGCCGCCGCTGGAGGCTCGGCGATCAGGAACTCCAGAACGGCCAGCCTCAGTTCGTCCGTCGGCCGGCCGTAACCGGGCGGGCCGCTGCCGCGAACCCGGAGCCAGCCAGATGAGCCTGGAACAGATCACCGGAACGCCGGTTCGCCATCTGCATGTATCGGGCCCTCTGATGCCGACTACCTTGAACGCCGTACGCCCACCCGCATCTGGAAGGATGTCCTGGCTCGCGTGCGGCCAAGGCGCTGCCGACTCAAGGGCCGCCGGTCCGGGGGAGACCACGCGGCCCCCTCGACTCGCGTGGTCTCCCCCGGGGCCGGAATCTCCGGGAAGCCGGTCAGAAGTACGGTTTCCAGCCGGCGCTGACAGCGATGGCCGCCCCGAACTGGTTGCCGCCCTTCCCGTTCCAGACAGTCAGTGTCCCCGTCTCGGCGTGCACGGCGCCGATGTCAGGCCGCCCGTCCCCGTTGACGTCCCCCAGCGACATCAAGGTGGCGGCGTACGGCTCCCAGCCGGGCCCGAGTTCGACGGCCGAGGAGAACTCGTTGGCGCCTTCGCCGTTCCAGACGTGCAGCCTGCCGCTGTCGTTCTTGACCGCGAGCAGGTCGCTGATGCCGTCCCCGTTGAAGTCCCCCGCGATGGGTCGGCTGAAGGCCTTCCAGCCTCCGCCAACCGTGACGGCAGCTCCGAACTGGTTGCCGCCCTTGCCGTTCCAGATGGTCAGCGTTCCGGTTCCGGCGTGGACGGCGCCGAGGTCGGTGCGGCCGTCCTCGTTGACGTCCCCGAGTGATATCAAGGTGGTGGCGTACGGCTCCCAGCCGGGCCCGAGTTCGGCGGCTGAGGAGAATTCGTTGGCGCCTTCGCCGTTCCAGACGTGCAGCCTGCCGCTGTCGTTCTTGACCGCGAGCAGGTCGCTGATGCCGTCCCCGTTGAAGTCCCCCGCGATGGGTCGGCTGAAGGCCTTCCAGCCTCCGCCAACCGTGACGGCAGCTCCGAACTGGTTGCCGCCCTTGCCGTTCCAGATGGTCAACGTCCCGGTGGTGGCCGAGAAGAGGTCGCCCACGCCGTCGGCGTCGAAGTCGGGTGTGCCGGACATGCCCGTCCCGGCGTAGTGCGGGTTCTGCGCGTGGGTGAGGGTTTCCCAGCCCAGGAAGTGCGACACCCCGACGGGACGCTTCTGCTCGACCCACTGCGTGGCGTACGGGAAGTCGTCGTACCCGAGACGGTGGTGCAGCGCGTTGTAGCCGACCTCGAAGTGTGCCCCGAGGTCGCGGGTGACCTTGCCGCCGCACAGCCACGACGGCACCGTCCCGCCCAGTTGCAGGCGGGCATGGAGGTCCATCGCGCGGCGCAGCCGGTGTTTGGCCGTGGCGTACAGGTCCACGCCCTGGTGGGCGGCCGTCTCCGCGACGTGGGAGATGGCGGCGAGACCCCAGCCGGTGTGCCAGAAGTCCCGGCAGGTCTCCTGGGTCAGGCCGTCCACGAACGTGGTTTGCCCGTGCCAGTAGTCGATGATCTCGGCTTTGGTGTTGTACGTACTGTTCGGCGGTGCTTTGGGCAGCGAGCCGTCCGTCTTGAGGTAGATGTAGGCGGGCAGCCTGCCGCGCCAGGTCGCGACTGCCCGGTCGAAGGAGGCACGGTCGTCCAGGTGCACGGCGATGCCGATGGCGGCATCCGTCATGATCAGTTCCCAGTTGCCGTTGTTGTTCGGCGCGCCGGCGATCACGGTCGGCAGGTACACGGTGCGGAGCTTGCCGGCGAACCGGCTCGCCTGGGCCCAGCCGGAGTAGGTGTGCTTGATGAGCTCGGCGGCGCGGGAGAAGTTGGCGCCCGCCCAGCCGGTCTGGAGCGGCGCGTTGCTCCCGGTGTGGCTGGTGATCGCGGCTGACCAGGCGTCCATGATCTGGATCGCCTTGTCGGCGTAGCGGGAGTCCTTGGTGAGGTACCACTGCAGGGCGTGCGTGTAGGCCGCCATGGAGTCGTTGCGTTCGTCCGAGCAGCCCTGGTCGGGGTTCGACGACGGGCCGCAGTTCACGACGGCGCGGGGCTTGGCCGTGTAGGACAGCGAGGCGTGGGAACTGCCTCGCAGGGAGTTCCAGGCCGACTTCCAGGGCTCGTTGCCGAGGTTGGCTCTGACGAAGTCGAGCTGAGCTCGGCTGACCAGGACGCTGGGGTGCTTGAACACGGCGGCCTGCGCGGGCTGCGGCACGGATAAGGCAGCGGCCACGAGCACGGCGACGGCGAGAGGACGGGCGAGACGCACGGGTTTCCTTCCGGAGGCAGGGAGGACGCCTATTCCGCCAGTCGCCGGTTCCGGTTGTCAATGTTGTCCGGCCACGAACATAGCCGCGATATACCCGCTGCATACCGCGTGCGGAGTTAAGGAAAATCGCCCCACTGAATTGCCGAAACCTGCCAGCGAACAAATCGGCCGGATCGCTAGAATCCCGGATTCGCTGACGACGGGAGCGTTCGCTTGAGGCTGGAGATCAGGTTGCTCGGCCCGCTGGAGGTCGAGGCCGACGGCAATGCGATCAAGATCATCGGAGAGCGACGGATCGGCGTGCTGGTCCGGCTCGCCCTGAACGCGGGACAGGCCGTACCCGCCGAGTTGCTTCTCTCCGACGTGTGGGCGAGCAGCTCCGCCGCGACCGCCGCCAAGCAGTTGCACATCGTGGTCTCGAAGCTGCGAGAGGCGTTCGCCGCCCACGGCGACGCGGAGGCCATCGAGACCGTTCCCAGTGGTTACCGGCTCGCGATCAAGCGGAATCACGTGGACGTCCACGCCTTCGCCCGCCTGTCCAGGCAGGCCCGCGCCGCCCGTGCGGAAGGCGCCACGGCGACCGCGGACGCGTTGTTCCGCGGCGCGCTGGAGCTGTGGCGGGGGCCGGCGCTGGCCGAGGTGGACGCTCCCTGGGCGAGGATCGAGGCCGAGCGGCTGGAGGCGGAGCGGCTGACCATACTGGAGGACCATGCCGAGCTGCGCCTGGTCGCAGGTGACCATCGAGCCCTGGCCGGCGACCTCGCCGGGCACGTCCGAGGGCACCCCCTGCGGGAGCGTCCTGCCGCCCAGCTCATGCTCGCCCTGTATCGCGACGGGCGGGTGCCCGAGGCGCTCGAGGTCTACCAGCGCCTGCGTCGCGTCGTGGTCGGCGAGCTGGGCATCGAGCCCGGCGCCGAAGTACGCCGGATGCATCAGGCCATCCTCGTCAAGGATCCCGTACTCGACCTGCCTCAGGTGCGGCAGATCACGCCCGCCGCTCCGGCGGAGCTCCCCGCCGATGTCCAGGCGTTCACGGCGCGGACGGCCGAAGTTGAGCGGCTGCGCGCCGACCTGGTGAGCGACGCCGCGGTCACCGTGATCGACGGGCCCGGCGGCATCGGTAAGTCGGCGCTCGCCGTACATGTCGCTCATATCGTCGCCGAGCGCTTCACCGATGGCGTCATCTACGTCAACCTGCATGGTTCCACCGCCGGGCTCGCCCTGCTGGCCCCGATCGAAGCGCTCCGCCACCTGCTGCGCTCCCTGGGGCTGGACGGCGCCGCCGTACCCGCCGGCACCGAGGAGGCCGCCGCCCGCTACCGCTCGCTCACCGCCGCGGGCGACGTGCTGGTCATCCTCGACAACGCGCGCGACGTACGCCAGGTCCGCCCGCTCATCCCGGCCGGGCGGGGCTGCCGCGTCCTGATCACCAGCCGGGATCCGCTGGCCACCCTGAACAACGCCCGGCACCTGCACCTCGGCAGGCTCGACGACGCGAACGCGGCCACGCTGCTCGCCCGGATCGTCGGATCCGGCCGCGTGGACGCCGAGCCGCGGGCGGTGGAGGCGATCGTCCGGCTCTGTGGTGGTTTCCCGCTCGCCCTGCGCATCGCGGGGGCCCGCCTGGCCGCCCGTCCCGACCGGCCGCTCTCCGACCTCGCGGTACGGCTGGCCGATGCCACAAGGCGGCTCGACCTGCTGGAGTACGCGGACCTGGCCGTACGCGCCGGCATCGCGGTCAGCCACCAGCAACTGCGCGAGGAACCGGCAGGTCAGGACGCGGCGCACCTGCTCTGCCTGCTCGGCCTGCTGGATCTGCCCGTGTACACGCCCGTCACCACGGCCGCCCTGGCCGGCTGGTCCGAGCATCGCGCCGAGACCGCCCTGGAACACCTGCTGGACGCCCGCCTGCTCGAACCCGCAGGATCTGGACGCTACCAGTTCCACGACCTCGTCGGGCTGTACGCGCGGGAGCAGGACGTCACCGAGGAGGAGCGGGCGAGCGCGGTCAGGCGCGTGCTGCACCACTACCTGGGCACCGCGCAACGCGCCGCCGGCGTGATGAACAGCAGCAACGCGCGGGCCGCCGTGTTCGCCCTCGAGCAGGCGGGAGAGGAGATCACCACCCTGGAGGCCGCCAACGACTGGCTCGACCGCGAGCGGCACAACCTGCCGGCCGCGGTGCGGCAGGCGGCGCGGGAGGCCGACCGCTCGGCGGCGGGGCTCGCCGACGCGACCTTCTGGCTGTTCAACCGCCGGGGCTGGTTCGCCGAGGTCATCGGGGTGAGTGAGGAGGCGCTGCGGGTGGCCAGGGACGAGGAGGACTGGGTCTCCCAGGCCTGCCTGTTGCAGGGGCTCGCCTCCGTCCACCAGCAGCTTGGGCGTTTCCAGGAGTCGGTGTCCTTCATGGAGGAGGGTCTGGCCTGCTGGGACCGGGCGGGACTGCTCGACAGGAAGGCGGGGATCCTCAACGACCTCGGCGTCACGTACACCGTCATGGGCCGCTGTGACGACGCGCTCGCCGCGCTGGCGAACGTCCTCGCCATCACCGAGCGGACGGGACGCAGGGACCACGAGGCCGCCGTCCGCAACAACCGGGCTCAAGTCTTCAACCGCCAGGGGAGATATGACGAGGCCACGGAGGAGGCGCGGCGTGCCCTGGCCCTCATGGAGGAGCACGGCGACACCGGTGGCATCGGCCTCGTCTGCGACACGCTCGCCGACGTCCTGCGAGCCCACGGCCTCCTCGGCGAGGCGGTCGAGGCGTACTGGCGGGCGATCGGGCTCCAGCGCGAGGCGGGCTACACCATGGGCGTCGCCGTGTCCCATTGGTGGCTCGGCCACACCTTGAACGACCTGGGTCGGCACGAGGAGGGCAGGGAGTCCTGGCGGGTGTCGCTGCGGCTCCTGCGCGAGGCCCGGCTGCTCACTCCCGGAGAGGAGGCCCGCTACCTCGCACAGCCGGTCCCGGACACGCCGGAAGCGATCAGGAACCAACTGTGACCAGCCGGCCCGCGGTGGCCTTGGCGTAGTGGAACACCTCGGGCGGGAGCGGGTGGCACCGGCCTGCGCCCAGGCCACGGACCTCGCGCGAGTGCGCTCGTCCAGACGGCCAAGCAGCGGTACGGCGTGGTCGACATCCTGGTCGACCACGCCGCGGTCACCTACTTCACGCCGGTGGAGTGGCGCGGGGAGCGGTGGATCAGGCGTTGTAGGTGGCTATGCCAAGGGTGTAGCGGGAACTCGTCTTCACGATTCGCCCGGTGTACTGGCAGCTTGAGTCCAGCGGAGCGGCGGCGGTGTAGGTCGTCGTGTTGATGTCTTTGATCTTCGTGCCGCTGCCGAGCTTGCATCCGATCCCGGCGACCGTGAACTGGAGCTCATATCCGCTGTTGAGCTTCGACGACGGGCTGGCGACGCGTCCCCAGACGTACCACTTGCCGTTGTACTTGCCCTTACGGACTTGGAGGGTGCCGTCGTTCGGCCCGGTCGCGCCGATCCGGACGTCGTCGTACGCCGGGGTCGAGACGCTGGTGGCGTTGCTGGGCGCGCTGCTGTTCCAAGAGATCGCGGAAGCGGAGGTGGCGAGGAGGATCGTCACCGCCGTTCCCGTGGCTCCGACGAACGCCGCGTTCCGCAGGATATTTGCCAGTCGCATAGTGCCCTCTCATATGGGGTGATTCGTACTTGGATGAAGGACGTTAGTGAGAGGGGGTATGTCGGGAGTATGTTCCGCGGGGGATCGGTTTTCACCACCTGCCCGGCCTGATGAGACGACATACCGGCGCCATACCGTCGTTTCCTACTCTGCCGCCGTGCAAAGACCTACGACCCGGACACCGATCGGCGCGGGCAGAGCGCTTCGCCTACGTATTCTCGTCGCGGCGGCCCTGGGCGCCTCGACGGTGTGCCTTCCGAACCCGGCCACGGCGAGTTCCGCCGGCCTGAGCGCCTACGACGCGCTGGTGCTCTCGCACGGCCCGGTCGCCTATTGGCGACTGTCGAACCCCTCAGACGGTGCGGAGAGCGACCGCACCGGCAACGGCCATAAGGGGACCTTCCACGGCGTCACCAGCACGGTCCGCCTGCCCAATCAGGACGGCGCCGCCGTCTTCAACGGCTCGTCCGGATATTTCGAGATTCCCACCGCCAAGCAGTTCCATATCTCCACCACGGGCGCCTTCACCATGGAGGCGTGGATCAGGCCGCACACTCTCCAGTTCGCCGACGAGGAACAGGCCGGCTACGTCTACTTCATGGGCAAGGGCACGAAGTCGGGCAGCGGCGGCGATCGCGAGTGGGCGGGTCGCATGTACTCGAAGGAGAATGAGGAGAACCGGCCCAACCGCATCTCCGGCTACGCGTGGAACCTCGACGGCGGCTTCGGCGCCGGGGCGTACGTCCAGCAGCCGGTCAAGGTCAACGAGTGGATCCACTACGCCGTCACGTTCGACACCTCGGAGGGAGCGTACGGCAAGGTGCGGATCTACCGCGACGGCGTGCTGGCGGGCACGGACAACCTGGCCTACCGCCCAGGCACGGACGACGAGGTCGTCATTAAGCCCAAGCCGGGTCCGGCACCCGTCCGGGTCGGCACCCGCGACGGGGCGTCCTACTTTAAGGGGGCGATCGGAAAGTTCGCGCTCTACAACCGCGAACTCTCGGGAGCGGAACTACGCTCGCACTACGCCGCGATGACCGGACCGGCCACGCCGGACTTCAACTCCGACGGCGTGGGCGACATCTTCTCGGCCGCCACTGGGACGCTGACCGTCTGGAATGGTCAAGGCGGCAACAAGTTCGGGCCCGCCACCACGATCGGCGGCGGCTGGGCCGCCTTCAGCCGGCCGATCGCGGGGGACGTCAATGCCGACGGCACCAGCGATCTACTCGCGGTCAAGACGGATACCGGCACGCTGCACGTGTGGAACGGCGAAGGGGGCAACGAGTTCGGCCCGGCCATCGAGCTCGGTCCGGGCTGGGAGCCGTACGCGAGCACGTTGATGTCGCTGGGAGACGTGAACCAGGACGGTCACACCGACATAGGCGCCGTGCACGCCGAGACCGGCACCTTGACCGTCTGGAACGGCAAGGGGGCCGACAAGTTCGGCCCGGCCACCACGATCGGCGGCGGCTGGGCCGCCTTCAGCCGGCCGATCGCGGGCGACGTGAACGGCGACGGCATCGGAGACCTGCTCGCGGTCAAGAAGGTCACAGGCACGCTGCACGTGTGGAACGGCGAGGGGGCCAACGAGTTCGGCCCGGCCATCGAGCTCGGTCCGGGCTGGGAGCCGTACGCGAGCACGTTGATGTCGCTGGGAGACGTGAACCAGGACGGTCACACCGACATCGCGGCCACGCGTGACGGCACGCTGTACATCTGGAACGGCAAGGGCGGCAACAAGTTCGGCCCTGGCACCCCCATCGGCCCCGGCTGGACACCATATTTCTGAAGAGCGGGAGAAGCCGCCACGGAGTCGTCGCGTCGCCGTGCTGACGCGCCTGGCGCTGGACGCCGGCCGGCCCGTCACGACGCGTCAACTCGTCGCCGACGTCTGGGGGCAGGCCTCGACCACCACGGTCGGCAAGCAGCTCCACATCGTGGTGTCGAAGCTGCGTGACGCGCTCACCCCCGGCACCATCGTGACCGTGCCCGGCGGCTACCTGCTGGACCTGCCGCGCGACCAGGTCGACGCGCACAACTTCACGCTGCTGGCCGGCGTCGAGTCCAGGCGCCTGGAGGAGGAACGCCTGGCCGTTTTCGAGGACCACATCGATCTACGGCTGGCCGCGGGTGACCATCACGCGGTGGTGGCCGACCTCGCTCCGCACGTGCAGGCCCACCCGCTACGGCAGGGACCGCGCGCCCAGCTCATGCTGGCGCTCTACCGGACGGCCCGGCCGGCCGAAGCACTCACGGTCTACCAGGAGGGGCACACCGCCATGGTAGAGGAGCTCGGCCTCGAGCCGGGCGCGCGGCTACGCCGGCTGCAGGACGCCATCCTCACCAGGGACCCCGTACTCGACCTCGCCGCACTGGCGCAGTCCGGCACGATGTCCCCGCCGAGCTGCCCGCCGACACCCGGTCGTTCACCGCCAGGCAGGAGGAGGTGAAGTGGCTGCGTGAGGCGCTGCTGCACGCGGACGTGGCCGTCATCGACGGGCCCGGCGGCGTGGGCAAGTCGGCCCTCGCCGTTCATGTCGCGCACACGATATCCGGACGGTTCCTCGACGGCATCATCTACGTCAACCTGAACGGTGCCACCCCGGGCTGCAGCCCCTGCCCGTGCTCGACGGTCTGGGCCACCTGTTGCGGTCGCTGGGGCTGGACGGCTCCGCCGTACCGGCCGATGTGGAAGGGGGCGGTCGCCCGCTCCGCTACCGGTCGCTCACCGCGGCGAGCGAGTTGCTCGTCATCCTCGACAACGCGCCCGACGCCCACCAAATACGGCCGCTCGTCCGGGCGGGCGCGCGCTGCCGGGCCGTCATCACCAGCCGCGCCGCCCTGACCACGCTCGGCGGCGTCCATCACCTGCACCTGACCGGGCTCGGCGACGTTCGTCATCTGCACCTGGCCGGGCTCGTCGACCGGGATGCCGTCACGCTGCTCTCCAGGATCGCCGGTCCCGACCGCGTCCAGCGCGAGCCGGAGGCCGCCGCGGAAATCGCCGGGCTGTGCGGTGGTTTCCCCTGGCCGTCCGGGGTCGCCGGCGCGCGCTTGGCGGCGCGGCCCGACTGGCGGCTGGCCGACCTCGCTGACCGTCTGGCCGACGCCACCCGGCGCCTGGACGCACTGCAGTACGACGACCTGGCGGTACGCGCCAGCATCGCGGTCAGCCACCGGCACCTGCGCGAGGAGCCCAGCGGCCACGACGCCGCGTACGTTCTCCCGCTCCTGGGCCTGCTCGACACGCCGACCCACACCCTGGCCGCCCCGGCCGGCTGGCCCGGGTCACGGGCGGAGGCGGCTCTCGAACTACTCCGCGACGCCCGGCTCCTGGAAGCAGTGGGCCGCGACCGGTACCGCTTCCACGACCTCATCCGCCTGTACGCCAGAGAGCAGGCCGCCGGCGAGCTGTCCGAGGTGGAACGCGCGGCCGCGCTCCGCCGCGGGTTCCGGGGTTCCACCACTACCTGGCCACGGTCAACACCGCCACACAGCACGTGTACCCCCAGGTTCAGGAGCCCTATTACAGGGCGGAGCAGCCCGGCGTCGCGCTCGCCGACGCACGGGAGGCCGGTGAGTGGACCGAGGCGGAGCGGGACAACCTCCCTGCCGTGACCCATCAGGCGATCGAGTCCGCCGACCCGCCCGTCGCCATCGGACTGGCCCTGGGACTGCACATGCCGTTCAACTACCGCGGATGGGTCACGTACCTGGCCGACGTCCACCTGAACGCGATCGCGGTGGCCGCGCGGTGCGGCGACTGGGCCGGTCAGGCGCAGGCGGGGAACTACCTTGGGAGGGCGGCTCGGGCCATCGCAGCCGCCTACGACCCCGGGGGCATCGCCGTCTGGCAGAACAACGGAGCGCCCGCGCACCAGACCGTCCCCCATGTTCACTTCCATGTCGCCGGCACTCTGCCCGACGGCGGCACGCGGTGGGGCGAGGTCCCTCGTCTGGACCTCGATGAGACCGACGGGATCGCCAAGCGCCTCAGCCTTCATCTCTGAGCTGGCCCGCCTGGCGATGACATTCCGTGCGCCCTGAAGTGGCGCCTCCACCCTCCGTGCTCGCCGCCATACCGTGACCGGCTTGCGCTCTTGGCGGCCGAGCCGAGGGGCCGCTCAAGTGGCGCTGACGCTCCTGCGCGAAGCCGGACACCGCATCGGCCACGCCGTCTTTTCGGACCTGCGGGCGCCTTCGGTACCCGACGTCGGGTCGCTTGCGCTTTCCGCCTCCTGCGGCTCTGACCGAGGCATTGCCGCAACATACCAGGCCTATACCGCCTAAACCTACTCTCGAGTAGCGCTTCGACAGAGCACGACGGAGTCTCCTCCGCGTGTCAAGCCTTCCGAACCTTGTGTGAAAGGAACGACGTGCTGAAAACGCGCTTAGCACACGCGGCCATGCTCCTGACCGTCTTTGCCGGTGGCATGGTCGCGACATCGGCTCCCGCCGCAGCAGCCCCGAACTACCAGCTGCCCTTCCCCTGCGGTCAGAAGTGGCGGCTGAACACCTGGGACTCCTCGCACGCCCCCGCCCTGGACATGGTCCGTGAGCCGCAATCGGGCACCGAGGGCTCGCCGCTGGTCGCGCCGGCGTCCGGCACGGTGAACCAGTCGTACTACCACAGCAACGCCGGCAACATGATCCAGATCAACCATGGTGGCGGCCACT
This sequence comes from Nonomuraea sp. NPDC051941, assembly GCF_044593615.1. Taxonomy (NCBI): domain Bacteria; kingdom Bacillati; phylum Actinomycetota; class Actinomycetes; order Streptosporangiales; family Streptosporangiaceae; genus Nonomuraea; species Nonomuraea sp. NPDC051941. Next base: position 29,074 of record NZ_JBIUCF010000025.1, on the reverse strand, counting down.
TCACCACCTACGTTCACCTGCAGTCGCGCGCCGTGAGCGTGGGCGAGAGAGTCACGCAGGGACAGACCATCGGGCGGGTGGGGCACACGGGTCCCACCTCGAACGGAACCCCGCACCTGCACTTCGAGCAGGGCTATGACGCCGACGGAGACGGGGCCGTCTCCTGGGGTTTCGAGGGCGCTGAGCGCGTCACGGCCAGGTTCGACGGCAAGGCATACGGCCCCGCCCCCGGCGGCGAGTGGCGCAACGTGGAGAGCCGGAACGGCTGCAGCAACCGTATCGGCGCGGATTTCAATGCTGACGGTATCGGCGACATCTTCTCCGAAACCACCGGCACGTTGAACATCTGGAACGGCAAGGGCAACAACAACTTCGCCACCCGGCAGGAGATCGGCGGCGGCTGGTCGGCCTTCAGCAAGCCGGTCGCGGGAGATTTCAACGGTGACGGCGTCAGCGATCTGGCCGCCATCAAGAACGGCAGCACGCTGCATATCTGGAACGGTGAGGGCGGTAACGAGTTCGGTCCCGCGGTCGAGATCGGTGGTGGCTGGGCGCCCTACGATGGCACGCTCACGTCTCTCGGCGATGTCAACCAGGACGGCCACGACGACATCGCGGCCATCACCGATGGCACCTTGTACGTCTGGAACGGCGAAGGCGGTAACAAGTTCGGCCCCGCCACCCGCGTCGGCGGCGGCTGGTCGGCCTTTAGCAAGCCGGTCGCGGGAGATTTCAACGGTGACGGCATCGGCGATCTGGCCGCCATCAAGAACGGCAGCACGCTGCATATCTGGAACGGTGAGGGCGGTAACGAGTTCGGTCCCGCGGTCGAGATCGGTGGTGGCTGGGCGCCTTACGATGGCACGCTCACGTCTCTGGGTGATGTCAACCAGGACGGCCATGACGACATCGCGGCCATGACCGGTGGCACCTTGTACGTCTGGAACGGCGAGGGCGGCAACAAGTTCGGGCCCGCGACCGCCATCGGCCCCGGCTGGACCCCCTACTTCTGACCCGCAGTCCGCCGCCGGACAGCTCCGAAGGCAGAAGCGGGGGGGGGGGGCCCCCCCCGGGGGGGGGGGGCGCCGGGGGGGCGGGCGGGGGGGGGGGGGTTTGGGGGGGGGGGGGGGGGGGGGCCCGGCGGCCCCCCCCCCCCCGCCCCCCCCCCCCCCCCCCCCCACCCCCCCTACCCCACCCGGCCCCGGCCCCCCCCCCCGCCCCGCTTCGATCCATCCGGGGACCGTCCTTGTGTCTGCGTTGTCGCGCTGCAGTGTCCTGGGGCCCACGGAAGCGACCGAGCACTGGAGCGAATCCCTCGGACGTCAGTACGCGCATCCGGCACGAAAGGTCGACGCGGCGGCCGACCTGCTGTGCCGTGGGAGAGGCTGATGCCATCGGGGATGGCACGAGGGCCGGAACGCTGGCGCAACGCACCTTGCTCGGAATACTTTTGGGCCGGGTGAACCACCGGATCAGCATGGCGGAGATCGTCGACATCATGTGGGGGAGAGCCCTCCGCCCACGGCGGTGAACGTCATGCAGCAGTACATCGGATCACTGCGCAGACTGTTCGAACCCGAATTGGGCCCCCTCGTCCAGGGCAGATGGCTGACGCGACTCGGTGACGGCTAGCAGCTGTCGTTGACCGAGGACGCACTTGACCTCATGCGCTTCCTGCTCCCCAGCCGCTGGACCCGGACAAGCCTCGACCCGAGCGCGGCGGTCCTCCCATACCCGAAAACACGCCCCCACCAGCAGAAACGGCTGTCGTCGAGGAATTGGACCCAAAAATGATCAACGAAATTCACGCGGTGGATCCAAGCTGAGGAGCGGTATGGTCGCTCTCCTTTGGCTGGAGGGCCCTACAGGCCGCTGTACTCGCTGTTCTCCACAAATGCTCACCTACGGGTTGAATCGCACCGATGGGGTTGTCGGCAGAGGGACCGTCGAGTGACGAAGGAGTAGAACGGCCCAGCGAGAGCAGTGGACAACAGCGCCATCGTCACCAGGTTCAGGTAAAGCTTCGACGTGAGAATTCCGGCCTCGCGTCCTGCCTGCAGCACCACCAACTCGGTCAACCCGCGGGTGTTCAACAAGGCTGCGGCGCGCATCGCGTCCCGAGATGTTCGGCCGCCCAGCAGCGCTCCGGCATAGGACCCGAGCGTCTTACTGTATACGGCGACGGCAGTGATCAGTGCGGCCATCAGCCATGGCATGGCATTGTCCCTACCAATAATGTCATCCGTGCAGGTCATCGGGCTCCCCTGACCGCGACCGACATGCGCCGGCTCTGGCGTTCGAAAGGGGCAGGGCAACGGCAGGATGATCACTTGTGCTTCTTCGCCTGGCCTACCTGGCCGTCACGAACGTCTTTGCCGCGCTGAGGTTGTTGCCGCTGGGCGATCGGGACAAGGACGTCGAGATTCTTGCCTTGCGTCACCAGATCACCGTTCTTGAACGGCAGCTCGGCGCGGACACCAGGGTGAGGTTTGCTCCCGAGGACCGAGCCTTCCTCGCCGCGCTCCTGTCATCGTTGCCCCGCGAGGTCTTGTGCTGGCTGCGGCTCCTCGTTCGCCCGGACACCGTCCTGCGCTGGCGCCGCGATCTGCTCAAGCAGCGGCACGCCCGCACCTGTCGGCCGAAACGACCTGGGCGTCCGCCCACCGTGCGGTCCATCCGCCTGCTCGTTCTGCGGTTGGTCCGGGAGAACCCCTCGTGGGGGTACCGCCGGGCGCACGGTGAACTCGCGACCCTCGGCATCAAGGTTGCGCCCTCCACCGTCTGGGAGATCCTCAAACAGGAAGGCATAGACCCGTCCCCTGACCGGATGTCGGTCACGTGGGCAGACTTTCTGCGGTCGCAAGCCGATGCGCTCCTGGCCTGCGACTTCATCGAGACCATCACCTTGAACGGGCAGCGCCAGTACATTCTGGCGGTCATCGAGCACGCAAGTCGGCGCATCCGCGTGCTGGGCACCACCGCCCACCCAACCGCCGCCTGGGTCACCCAGGCGATCAGGAATCTCGTCATGGATCTGGAGGAAGCAGGCTGCCGGGCGCGCTTCTTGATCCACGACCGGGACGGGAAGTTCCCGGCCCCGACGGAGGAACTCCTCGCCGACGTCGGCATCCAAACCGTGCTCACCAGTATCCGGATGCCGCGGATGAACGCGGTCATGGAGCGATGGGTGCAGTCGTGCCGTCGAGAGCTCCTGGATCGATGCCTGCTCTGGAACGAGCGCCATCTGCGGCATGCCTTGCGCGAGTATGAGGAGTTCTACAACCGGCACCGGGCCCATCAAGCCCTGGACCAGGCGGCTCCACTCCGCGCCGTCCCCGATCCGATCACTGATCCAGCCGGAATCGTCGACCTGAAGGTTCGCCGACGAGATCGGCTCGGCGGAGTACTCCACGAATACTCACATGCTGCTTGAGCTGGGTGGATGAGGTTTTCGGCAGGCGCACGTCCGGAGCGGTGCGGGGGCGCCGTCGTCGCGTCCGGCCGCGTAGGAGCCGAGCGCGGGAGGGGCGATCAGGACCAGGGCGAACACCGGCACGGCGAGCAGCCAAGCCACGCGATGGCCGTGCCCGGCCCCGTGCGCGTCGGCCCGGCCGAGCCATTCCTGGGCGACGGACGCCAGCCCGAGGGCTGCCAGCACCACGCCGGCCGCGATGATGAGCGGCCGGAAGCCGGGTCTGACGTAGTTGACGTACGTCGCGGAGAAGGCGGAGATGCTCAGCAACGTCGCGCCGAGCGTCAGCAGGAGGGCCCCCTGCGTCTGACGCCTCACAGCATCACCCAGCCCGCGACGAAGCTGACGCCGATCGCCAGCGCGAGCGTGAGAGGAGCGAAGCGCCACGCGAACGCGCGGCCGAAGGTGCCCGCCTGGAGCGCGATGAGCTTCAGGTCGACCATCGGCCCCACCGCGAGGAACACCAGCTTGGCCGTCGGGGAGAACGCGGTGAGCGAGGCGGCCACGAACGCGTCGGCCTCCGAGCAGATCGACAGCAGCACCGCCAGGAACGCCAGCACCAGCACCGACATCACTGGCACTCCGGCCACCGCGGTCAGCCACGCGCGGGGGATCGCCACGTTCAGCGTCGCTGCCGCCAGGGCGCCGACGACCAGGAACCCGCCGGCGTGCATCAGGTCGTGCCGCATCGCGTCCAGGAAGGCGCTCCACCTGCCCTGCCCGTGCGCGACCGGGTGGCGAGGGGTCGGGAGCCAAGCGGCCCGCCCGAACCGGGCCCAGATCCACCCGGCCAGCACGGCCACTGTCAATGAGGCGCCGAACCGCGCGACCACCATCGCGGGGTCGTCGGGGAAGGCCACCGCGGTGGCCACCAGCACCACCGGGTTGATCGCCGGCGAGGCCAGCAGGAACGCCAGCGCCGCGGGCGGCGCCACACCCCGAGCCATCAGCCCCGAGGCCACCGGCACCGACGCGCACTCGCAACCGGGCAGCACCGCACCGGCCACTCCGGCCACCGGCACCGCCGCGTAGGTGCGGCGGGGCAGCGCCCGGGTCCAGAACGACGCGGGCACGAACGCGGTGATGGCCGCCGACAGCGCCACCCCGAACACCAGGAACGGCAGCGCCTGCACGCACACCGCCACGAACACCGTCGCCCAGGTCTGCAGCGCCGGAGCCGTCAGATACGGCGCCAGCAGGAACCGGCCCGCCGCCAGCAAGGCCACCAGGACGATGAACGCCCATGGCAACCGGATCCCGCCGGCGTCCCGGCCCTGCCCGGCATGGGGCGCGAGGTGGTCCGTCGCGCTCGTCTCGGTCACCGCCCTCCCCGCCCGTGCTGGCAGCAGAGTAGCGGTTCACGCTGCGACGACAGAGCCGTTTTGGCCGCTTTTGGAGGGTGCGGCGGCTGGGTCAGGCGTCGGGCCGGGAGGTGTAGGGGAGCAGGGCCATCTCGCGGGCGTTCTTGATGGCCTTGGCGATCTGGCGCTGTTGCTGCACGGTGACGCCGGTGACGCGGCGGCTGCGGATCTTGCCCCGGTCGGAGACGAACTTGCGCAGCAGGTTGGTGTCCTTGTAGTCGATGCGGTCGACGTACAGGAGCGGGTTGGGCTTCTTGCGCGGGGTGCGGCGGTTCTTCATACGTTCTCCTTGATGGTGAGGATGGGGGCGAACGGGTCGTCGTAGCCGGCCCAGGCGTCCGGGCCTGCTGCTTCCTCCTCCTGGGTGAGCAGGCAGGAGTCGAGCAGGGCGCGGAAGCGGGCGGGGTCGAGGTCGGGGCCGGTGAAGACGAGGTGCTGGATACGGTCGCCGCGCTCGGGGTGCCAGTCCAGGGCGGCGGCGAGGCGGCGGGCGGGGGAGACCAGGTCCCAGGCGGCTTCGGGCAGGGCGGCCAGCCAGGGGCCGGCGTCCTCGACAGAGACGATGCCGGCGACGGCGTCCCAGGCCAGCAGTTGGCCGGGCCGGGTGGCCAGCCAGAAGCGGCCACGTGAGCGTACGGACTCGGTGACCAACTCGTCGATGGCCTCGAACAGGCGGGCCGGATGCAGCGGGCGGCGGCTGCGCCAGACGGCGGTGACGATCTCGCCGGTCTGGGCGTCGCAGGGCAGTTGGGCGGTGGCCGGGTCGACGCGTTCGGCCAGCTCGCCGGTGCACACGGCGGCGCCGGTGACCGGCGGCAGGCAGGAGACGGTGTGGATCGGGGTGACGGGGGCGAGGTGGGCGAGGATGGCGCGGGACAGTTCGTGGTCGTCTTCGTCGCCGCCGTGCAGGGTCAGGCCGGTGGGGTATTCGAGCTGGCGGGCCAGGACCTCGGCCAGATAGCGCTGGTCGCCGGCGGCTGCGGGTTTGCCTACCTCGATGAGACGTTCGCCGCGGGTGATGTCGTCGGGCATGGCCTCGGCGTCCAGCGCGGTGAGTACGGCGGTGAGCCGCAGGATGTCCCGGGCTTCGGCGCAGTCGACGGCCTCGGCCACCGATCGGGGCTCTACCGAGTCCCACAGGTCCGCGATCAGCAATGGTGCGCCGGGCGCCAGCAGGACGAGCTGGGGCAGCAGGTCTTCGCGCACGGTGCAGGTGACGCAGCCGTGCGCGAGCCGCACGTCGGCCGTGTCCAGCACGCGGGTCACATCGCGGACGCTGCGCCGCACGTGTCCCCGGGCGACGTCGCTCAGGTCGTGGTGGATGGCGAGCGATCCCGGGTGCTCGGCGAGCAGCCGCTGGACGGTGGCGGCGCGGGACGTGCCGTGCAGGCCCGCGACGAGGACGACGGGGGTGGACACTGACGCCTCCAGGAGTTGAAGTGAAAACCGTTTTCGTTATCATTGCATGGCTTCGCCAGTGGAAAGGAACCGCTTTGGCCAGAAATGAGGTGCGACCCGTGATCAAGCTGCGATCCACGGCAGGCACCGGATACACCTACGTGACCAGGAAAAGCCGCAGGAACACCCCCGACCGGCTCACCCTGCGCAAGTACGACCCGACCATCCGACAGCACGTGCTGTTCCGGGAGGAACGATGAAGAAGGGCATCCACCCCGACTACCGCCCGGTCGTCTTCCGCGACCCCGGCGCGGACTTCGCGTTCCTCACGCGCTCCACGATCAGGAGCGACAAGACCATCGAGTGGACCGACGGCAACACCTATCCGGTCGTGGACGTCGACGTGTCCTCGGCGAGCCACCCCTACTACACCGGCCGCAACCGCGTCCTGGACACCGCAGGCCGCGTCGAGCGGTTCAACCAGCGCTACGGAAGGACCTGATGTCCGCGCACTGCCAGCTCACCGGCGTCAAGCCGGTCTTCGGCAACAACGTCTCCCACTCCCACCGCCGCACCCGGCGGCGCTGGAACCCCAACATTCAGCAGCGCCGCTACTGGCTGCCCTGTGAGGGCCGCTACGTCCGGCTCACGCTCAGCGCCCGGGCGATCAAGACCATCGACCGGATCGGCATCGACAGGGCGATCGCGCAGATCCGGGCCCGGGGAGAGAAGGTCTGATGGCCAAGAAGAGCAAGATCGCCGCCAACGAGCGACGCAAGGCCGTGGTCCTCCGTTACGCGCAACGGCGGGCCGAGCTGAAGGAACTCATCCGCACGGGCACTCCTCAGGAGCGGGCGCAGGCCGCACGGGAGCTAACCCGACAGCCGCGTGACGCCAGCGCCACCCGCGTGCGCAACCGCGACTCCGTCGACGGCCGTCCCCGTGGGCACCTCACCAAGTTCGGGCTCTCCCGCGTCCGCTTCCGCGAGATGGCCCATCGCGGCGAACTGCCCGGCACCACGAAGGCGAGCTGGTAGCCATGGCCGTGCCCAAGCGCAGAACCTCGCGCAGCAACACCCGGCACCGCCGCAGCCAGTGGAAGGCCGCCATGCCCGACCTCGTCCCGATCATCGTGAACGGGCAGGAGTTGCGCGTCCCCCGCCGCCTCGTCCGCGCCTACCAGCGAGGGCTGATCACGATCGACTGAGGCCATGCCGGCCACCGGGCACGACGACGTGCCCGGTGGCCCGTGCATGCCGTCGTCTCATCGGGTGGGTGGCGCGATCTTGCCAGGCTCTCCGGCGAGACGGCAGATGCCGCAGGTGCCGTAGACCTCAAAGTGGTGACGTTCGGCCTGAAAGCCGTGCTCGGTGTCCAGACGTCGTAGCCACCGACCCAGTTCGGGCACTGGAGGCCCCTCGATCACCGTGCCGCAGGACTGACAGACCAGGTGATGATGGTGGTTCGGGCCGCACAATCGATAGGTCGTTTCTCCGTGATCTTCGAAGACATGCGCGAGGCCGTTCTCCGCCAGGGCGTTGAGTGTCCGGTAGACCGTCGTCAAGCCGAGAGACGCGCCGTTTGCCTGGAGTTCCTCATGCAGCGCTTGCGCGCTCACGGGCCGTTCCAGCCCGATGAGCCGCTCTACGACGACGCGCCGCTGACGTGTAGGACTCAGGCCGACGTTCTTGAGCAGCGCCGTCGTGGTGGACGAAGGGGTCACCGCCTCAAACTATGACAAGGGCGGTGAATCTGACAATCATTTTCATTCTATGCGGTTAGACAGTCCGTGTCCATGGCACTCGTCCAGGTGCCGCTCGGCGAGGTGTCTTCTCTTTGTCGCAACGGTAGCGGGTGAGCTGCGGTTTTCCGCAGTTGATCGTACGGTCGCCCGCATGGCCCGGCACTTCCGGCCTTCCTAGCGTTGCCTCCATGATTCTCATGAAGACCCTGGCCGTCACGCTCGCCCTGACCAGCCTCAGCCCGACGCACGACTCCTTGGAGCGGCAAGTGAACGACCTGGTGACGTCGAAGGCCATGTCCGCCGTGCTCGTACGGGTGAGCGAGGACGGCCGAGACTGGACGGCCGCAGCCGGCTACAGCGACGCGGTCTCACGCAAGCCTGCCGACGCCTCCGGCTATTTCCGGATCGGCAGCGTCACCAAGTCGTTCGTGGCCACCGTCGTGCTCCAACTCGCCGACGAGGGCAAGCTGTCCCTCGATGATCCGGTTGGCAAGTATCTGCCCGGCGCCCTGCCCGAGGGTAGTCCGATCACGGTGCGGCAGGTGCTCATCCACGCCAGCGGCCTGTTCGACTACGCGGGAGCGGGCATCCCCGGCTGGTCGGTCAAGGACTACCGGCCGGTCGAGACGCTGTACGACCAGACGCCGCAGGAGCTCCTGGCGGTCGGCCTGTCCAGGCCGGCCTACTTCAAACCCGGCGCGGGCTGGCACTACTCCAACACCAACTATGTCGTGGCGGCCATGCTGATCGAGAAGCTGACGGGCGGCTCGTACGCGGACGCGATCAAGACGAGGATCCTGCGCCCGCTCGGCCTCACGCACACGCTTCTGCCCGGCCACGCGAAGGCGATGCCCAGCCCGCACGCGCACGGCTACGCCACCTACAACGGCAAGATCGTGGACGCCACGCGGATGAACCCGTCGCTGGAGTTCGGCGCCGGCGAGATGATCTCGACGACGGCCGACCTGGCCCGCTTCTTCGATGCCCTCCTGGGAGGCAAGCTCGTCGGTCGATCCGCGCTTGAGCAGATGCGTGCCACGAAGACGGCGGGCGCGGGCATGGGGTACGGGCTCGGTCTCCAGGAATTCAAGCTGACCTGTGGCAAGAGCGTGTACGGGCACAGCGGCGGCACCTTCGGCTACCTCACCTACGCCCTCAGGTCCGACTCGGGCCGCACGCTCGTGATCTCCGCGAACCCGTACACGGGCAACGCCCCGGCCGACACCCTGCAGAAGGCTCTGACCACGACGTTCTGCTGACCAGCGGGTCAGGTTTCGAGCAGCACGCGACAGATGCGGGTGACCTCGTCGAGCAGCCGCCGTTGATCCTCCGGGGCGTCCGCGCGAGCCCGCCAGATCTCCTCGGGCTGGGGGAAGGAGCCGATCGTGGTGGTGGGCAGCGCCGGCAGCCGGAAGGCGCGTCGCTGGGCCGTGGATCGATGCGCCATTCCGTCCGCGGCCGGCCGTCGCCCATCGCGTCAACCCGGGCACGCACCCGATGGTCGGGGGCGTCCGGAGCGGCGTCACAACGCGGAAACGCCGACTGTTCCTGGCGCAGCGGCTGGCCGAGCTGGACCACCTCCTCGACCTTCTGCCGGGCGAAGGAGAGCCGGGAGCGCAAGCCCGGCTCCAGGTCGGCTTCGGCGTTGAGGTCGAGGGGGACGTGCTGGAGGGAGCAGGAGGTGCTCACCACCACCTCCCCGGCCAGGCCCAGCAGGGAGGCACACGTGGCCAACGCCTCGCGCGGGTGGGTACGCCGCACGTTGCGGCCGTCCACGACCCCCGCCGCCAGCGTGCGCCGCGGTAGCCCGCCGATCGAGGCCAGCGCCTGCAGGTTGCCCGGCCCGGCGACGAAGTCCAGGCCGATCGCCTCCACGGGAGTCGCGGCCAGGACAGGCAGCGTGTCGCCGATCTCCCCGAAGGCCGTGGCCACCAGCAGCCTTGGGCGGGACGGCAGACTGGCGAGTCTGCGGTAGGAATGGTCCAGCGCGGCAAGTTCGTGCAAGGTGAGGTCAGTGGCTACGAGGCCGCCCGGCACATCCCCGGGGTCAGCGGGCACGAGCTGTCCATGGCCGCCAACCGGCACTTCTCCATCGGCAAGCTGAACGAGACGATCGCCGATGTGGTCAACGCGCACGCCCGGCTGGACATGTCCCAGGAGTGGGGGAACGGCACCACCGTGGCCGCCGACGGCACCCACATGGACACCTACCTCAACAGCCTGCGGCCCAGCGCCAGCTCGGTCATGGCCGCACCGCGTCGTTCCCCATCGATGCTCCCCGCCTCCTCAACGAATACTCAACAAGTTCTCAACACCGCCCGGCGCACCATGTGGATCGCCAGTTGATAACAGGACCAAGGGGGCAACATGCGATTCGGGGCCAAGGCGGTAGGAATGCTGGTTACGACCGGCGCGATCATGGCGGCGACACTCGTGAACGGGCCGGCCGCGTCAGCCACCCCGTCTCCGTGCTACGCGTACAACTCCTCCATCTCCAACCTGGACGGCGGCTACGGCGTGATGAAGGGCTCCTACAACCTCAAGAAGGGGCCCTACGCGGACCGGTGCGGGAACGTGACCAGGCTCGGCAGGGGCCGGGTCATCTACTTCCACTGCTGGGTTCGGAACGGGCGCGGCAACCTCTGGGTCTATGGCCGGGTGAAGGGGACGGGGACATACGGCTGGATGTCCGTCGACAACTTCAGTTCCATCCGTCACTCGAACTACGAGACGTGCAGGCCGGACGCCGATCGCGACCACTCGTAGAAGAACTCCTTGGCAGAATCAAGAACCAGCGGCCATCACCTCCATCCTGGCGGCGGGTCTGCTCACCCCCGGACCAGGAATGCCTGGGCTTGCGGCAAGCGGAAAGCGGCGCAGGTGCGCCTTTCCGACCGACGCCGCAACCTCGGCCTTGTCTCGAACCACTCGCTTTCATCGGCGACTTGATGAGGTGACGGCGTGTCAAAGCCCTTTGTGCGAAGCGGGCCGAAATTGGATAGGGGACAGACGAATGGTTGACACGCCGAGAGCAACGGCGTCCCTTCTCTCGCTGGTCTTGGCAGCAAGCCTCGCTGCCTGTTCATCAGACGGAGACCAGCGCGGGGCGGGAGCGGACGCCGGCCACAGGTCTTCGGAGACCGGCACCAGTGAAGACTTCACCCAGCAGAACATGATCATTACGGCTGTCTGCTCGCGGGAGAACGGCAGCGGCGCAGTCATCAACCTCGATGGCTGGAACCCGCAAAGCTGGAAACGCATGGCGCATGCGGAGTTCCAACTTCCGGACACGGCGATTGTCGAGTACGACAGATCCGAACCCAACACCGCCGTGAGGCAACTGTGCGAGCCCGATGAACTGCCCGCTGATGCCGAGGATGTGACAGCCATCCGATCACTCTTCGACCAGGACTTCACGAAGATGGCCGTGGTCACCCAGGACCCGCAGACCGCGGCCACTCATGTCGGCTACGTCGACCGTGCGGGCAAGTTCACCGATCTGACCGGGAACGAGGACTTCGGCAACACTCCGCACGAGCAGAACGCGGCCTTCTCCCGGGACGGGAGCGCGGTCTGGTTCACCTACGAGGTAACCGACCAGCCTGGGATCTCCACCAAGGACCGGATCGCGAGCCGAGCGCTTGCCGGGGACCACAAGGCGGTCGACCAGTTGGAGGTCAGGACTGCCCAAGAGCTCATCATGGTGGGGAGAACTCCGAGCAGGGCCGTGGTGGCCAGCAGCGCCTTCCTCTCGCCGGACGGCAAACGCCTTCTGGCGAGAGGTTACGTCCTGGACGTCCCGGCGGAGGGCCAAGGTGTGAGCCCGGACCTCGTGGACAAGGGCAGATACATCTCTTGTGGTGATGGCTGGCTCGACAACGACACGGTGCTGTGCAGCGCGGACGGCAGGTTCGCCGCGCTCGACATCGCCTCGGGGGCGAAGCCTGGAGCGCCCATACTCCCCAGCAACGACCACGACAACCACGCCATGGTGATCTCCCCTGACGGTCAGAGATTCGCGTTTCTCTCCCAGAGGGGGGCCGCGATGGATTACTACCTCTGCGACACCAAGCCGGGATCCACGCCCCAGAAGGTCGAGCGAACCGGGGAGTTCTCCGCGCTCGGCGACACTGCCGCATTCATCGAATGGCGCTGAAAGCGCACGCCTCCGGCGGGGACCGTCACCATGATCAACCACGTCACCGTGGCCCGTGCGTGGCAGTGGGCAAGGGTGCGAGCAATCGCGCCGGATCCGGAACCTTGCGGCGATCTCGGCAGCCGAACCGACCGACGCGTTCTGCTGAATGGAGGATTGGTGTGAATCGGCCCAGGTGCGTACTCGTGGCGGTGGTGGCCGCCGGCCTTCTCACTTCCTGCGGAGGAGGTGCGGGAAGCGATGGCTCGGGAGGGTCGCACGGGGCCCGGGCCGGCACAGGGACGCCGTCCTCGTCCGCCTCGCCTGAACGTGTGGTGCCGAGAACACAGCTGTCGGTGCCCAGCCTCTATGACACCTCCCGCGGGTGGGAGTCAGATCTGCCTGGGGACCAGCTCACCCTGCCGCACTCCGGGGCGGTCGCCGTCTTCCGGCAGGGCGGCAAGAACGACGGCACTTTCACCGTGCTCGATGTGACCAGCGGCAAAATCTTGTGGAAGGCCGAGGTGAAGGGCCCCGGCATGATGTCAGCGTTCTCGGTCACCGTGCAGGGGAAGGACTACCTGGTCGCCTCCGCGTCCGGCTTTCAGGGCGCCGATGTGGTCAGCAAGGGCCGGCAGGTCACGACGATCGACATCTTCCCCGCCCGTGCCGCTGGAGACGGCGTCAAGCCGGCTCACCATCTCGAACTGGACGGCGAGGGAGCGGTCAGCAACGGTGGTGGCGGACTGCTGGTGGAGCTGGACAACGACGTGGTGGTGACCGTGGATCCGGCCACTGGCGCGACGAAGACGTACGACCTGAAGAAGATGGAACCCCCAGCCAGCGAGTGCAAGCTGTGTTTCGCTTCGACCGAGGCCGTAGCGGTCACCTCGCGCGGGCCGCTGCTGGCCACCAACACCCGGCCCCGCCGCCACTACTGGGTGCCGGGAGCCTGGTCAGGCGGAACCATCACCACCGACAGCGATCACAAGCTCTTCATCGCCCCGGTCAAGGACTCCCTCGTCGCGCAGTGGCGCGACGAGGGCGCGCCCAACGACACGTGGGCCGTCCTGGACCCCGCCACGGGAAAGGTCCGCGCCAAGGTCGACTGCGCGCCGGATCAGCGCGTGACGGCCGACGACTCCAAGGGAGCCTCCCTGTCTGCCGACGGACGCTATCTCGTCCGCAGCCACACGGCCTTCGACCTGGACAAAGGCACCGGCCACTGCTTCGAGGAGACCGACCAAGACAAGCCGGTCCATCTCACCGGCGTGACCGACGCCGGCGTCGCCTTCGGTATCGGCGCCTCGACTGCCGACCAGGCCGACCCGCGGGTCACCATCGACCTCGCCACAGGCCAGGTCCAGCTCGGCGACTACGTCGTGGCTCCCTTCGGCGACTACTCCGGATACGGTCTGTTCTGGGACGACTCCACAGACACCATGGTCGCCTATCCACACGCCAAGTGACCTCACATGTAGGAGACCGGTCACGCTCAGTGGTGCAGGCGACCCAACGGGGGCTACACCCGCGTCCGGCGCAGGTGATCCGTAGCGCGGCTGGAGCGAGCCGGTGGTCGGCTACCGCTTCTCCTACTCGGAGTCGAAGCACTTCATCGACTGGTACGTGAGCTTCGACATGCCGAGGATGCCCGCGTGCGGCGCGTGCCCCTGGGCGCACCGCACCTTCTTGATCACTGGCAGCTCCCCGCGTGAGGTTCGTGCACGCGGGGGTGATCTTGTCGACGATCGGCTTCCCGCAGAGCCACCTGATGCTGGGCATCAGCCCGCGAGCCTGAACGCCGGCGACGGCGGTGATCGGCGCGGACCGGACGGGTGCGGACGACCCCGCCGTCCAAGAGCAGATGATCTGCGGGCGAACCGGGCGAACCGGGCGAAGACAGGAACCCTGCGCGAAGGCCGCTGCACACGCGAAGGAGCAGTCCGTGAACGAACTAGTTGACGTCATCGCCGCGTGGTTCGACGGCCATTCGACCACGAGCATGGTTGTGTGGGGGTGGCCCATGCTGGTGTGGGGCCGTGTCGGGAAGGTCATGTTGTACTTCGCCGCGCTGTCCATCGTGTTGGACCTTCTCGACCCACACAAGCTGCGGATGCGGGGCGGCGAATTGAAGGTTTGCGCTACCGACGCTCTCGTCCGTGCCCGGCTCAGGTTGTCGCAGGCTGGCGTGGCCCGCCTTCATACGACTGTCAGGGAGCACTTCGTCTCCGTAGGCGTGTATGAGCAGACGGGCCTAGCAGCCCGCATGTGGGCCGTACGTAGTAGTCCGGGCTACGTCCCCCGCGCGCTGGGCTGCTCGCTTGAGGAGTACCAGGCCTTCCATCAGAGCATCATCGCAGAGTTGTCCCGCGTCCACGCGAGGGGCGACGGCAATCCATGCGACCGCGAGCACGACGCTCTGTGCGCCGGACAGCATCGTCACATTTCTATGCGGATCGACGCGTTCCTGACGGAACATGTGCCTGATGAGCGGCAACGATTCTTGAAGGGGGGACAGGAGTCGGCTGCTCGCCAAGGCAGCATGGTGGGCTGTGAGGGGCGCTTTCGAGATGCTTCTCGGCGCGCTCCTGCATCGCACTCGGCCGCTGCATCTGTTCCGCTGGGCGGCGTTCGCCCTGGTGCTTGTCGGCGGACCGCTCGACATGCTTGCCGCATGACTGCTGGTCAGGGAATTAGCCCCATGCCCACCAAACCGGAGTGGTGATCATGGCACGGCGAGCGCCTTCCCGTGCCCGCGTCACTTTCACTGAGTCGCATCAGATTGTCTGAGATAACGCATCAGATCCGCCGATCCGCCGCAGCTTCGCTGAGTCAGGACACCGCCCTGCCCTACGTGCTGAGAACACGTCCGGCAGAACTTCCGAGAAGGGCCGGTGGGCTGTCGTCGGGCTCTTCTCGCCGACGTCTATGCCCACGTCCGACTCCGCCTCCAGTGCGACGCATCGAACGCATGTCAGGCGCCCTCGGCGACGATCGCGAACCGTGGCCGTCAGAAAACGATCACGATCGCCATAGTTGTCAAGCACGCAATGGGACTCTCTTGCCCCGAAAACGCTCATAGCGGAAAGTTGTTATGCCATGGCGCATCGAGATCCGCAGGGTTCACACCGGCTTCTCGGACAGCTTCGTCTATCCGGTCGACGGTGTCCACGATCTTCAGGTATGGCGTGTAAATGTCCTCTTCGAAGAAGCATTTGTCATTATCGACGAGCTGCTTCGGAACTTCGATTGCGGCAACCCTGAACCGCCCGTCCGGAAGAGGCAGGACCCACACCCACGAGTACCTATCCACAGACTCGCTCTTGCGCCTGGCTGACACCAATGTCCTGGTCATAGTCAGACGATTCAGTGCCTCTGTCTTCATTTGCCACCCCAGAATATGCGGATGATGGGCCCGTCGAACGTATGGATCTGAAGGTGTGGTAGCGCGCCATCGGGATTGTCGATCCCGTGTCCCACCACGCGACCGTCTTCGCCGATGATATCGTCCCAGTGGTAGGTTCCCTTCTTGGCCCCGAAGTATTGCCCAGTTCCTACCCCATCAAAACCAGTCGCATTTCTATATCCAGCCCCTTGGAATTTTCCAAGGAACAGCTCCTCGGCCTGACTCCGTGATTGAACATGGATACTTCTGGCACCCTCATCAATAGCTTTAGCGGCCCTGGAAACGGTTCTGCTAGACCAAGGGATATCACACGGTCCAGAGTTATGGACGAGGATCGCTTGGTCGCCCGCCAGCGCATAGAACGTGTGGACGTCGGCGATGGTGAGGTCGTAGGCCGCGGGGCGGTCGTGCCGCGCGGACGAGCCGATGACCTCGACGGTGGCGCCTTCGGGGGTGCGAAGGCGGTCGGCGCTGGTCAGGTGGTCCGCCCGGACCCATGCCCGGTCCCGGGTGTCCCAGAAGAGGTGGTGGTCGGTGGCGAAGATGACGCCGGTGGTGCTGCCCTTGTTGCCGTCGGTGTCGACGGTGATCTGGACGAGGTTGAGGTAGGCGGAGCCCGAGAAGGTGGCGAGAACCGGCTTCGGCGCGGTGTTGCCCGTCAGCGGGTCGGTGGCCAGGACCTTGTCGCCGGGTCTGATCTGCTCGATCGCCTTGCTGGTGCCGTCCGCCAGTTTGACCATGGTGCCTGCGGCGAAGCTGTTGCAGCGGGGGCGCGCGCCGGCCGTGGCCCGTGCCTTGCCCGCTGTCCTACCCGCCGCGGCCTTGCCCGCCGCGGCGCCCGCGGATCCGCCGCCTCCGGCCGCTGCGCCGCCGCCGCGTCCAAGGGCATTCCTGGCTTTGCTGGCCGCCTTGCTCGCCGCTCCGGCGACGGCCCTGCCGGTCGCTGTGGTGGCGAGTTTGCCGAGTGCTGCGCCCACGCCCTTGCCGACGGCACCGCCTACTGCGCCGGAGATGGCGCCGACCGCTGCGGCCTTGAACGCGCCCCCGGCGCTCCATTCGTCACGCGGTGTCGAGACCAGGTAGCCCGCCAGGTTGCCTGCCGCTCCGCCCGCGGCGGCGCAGCCGATGCTGCCGACGCCTCCCGTTGCCACCTCGCAGCCGACCGTGACGACGACCGAGACGGTGACGTTGACGATGGTGGCCTTGTGCTCGTGCCAGATCTTCTTCGCCTTGCAGCCGAAGCTCCAGCGACCGCAGTGGGGCGGGCTACTCGGCGGAGGAGGTGGCGAGTAAGAGCCTCCTCCGCCACCGCCACCGCCACCGCCACCGCCACCGCCACCGCCGGAAGGCGGGTTGCACGGATTCGACGGGATGACACCGCACTGCGTGCCGCCGTCGTACATCAGGCCCGTGGGGTCGGAGCCGGTGACCGGGTTGTTGTCGGCGTAGGTGTAGCCGTTCCAGCTTTGCGGGTCTGAGGCGTCAAAGACGGGGTCGACGGAGATGAACCGGCCGGTTTCCGCGTCGTACTCGCGGGCGCCCAGGTGGGTGAGCGCTGTGGCCTCGTCGATGACACCGCCCACAAAGCCCTTCTGGCCGGGCCAGTACGCCGGTGCGAGGCCGCGTTGCTGACCGAACGGGGTGAAGCGGCGGCGGCTCGTCTCCTGCGTGGAGGTGTCATCGACCGAGGTGTCAGCGGTGCCGTGATGGTCGGCGCCGAGCCAGGTCACGCCCTTGCCGGTACGGGTGGCGATGGTCTGCCCGGCGAAGTCGTAGTAGCGGGTCGCGCTCTTGGCACCGGTCTTGGTGTCGAGCCGGATCTCCATGGCGGCGACGTAGAGGGTGGTGGAGGTGGGGTCGCGGCGGATGAGCCGTTCACCGCCGGCGTCGTAGACGAAGGTGCTGGCGCCGGAGGGGTCGGTCGATTTGGCGAGGTGGCCTTCGACGTCCCATTCTAGGAGGCGGTCTGAGCCGCGTTCGGTGGTGTTGCCGGACCTGTCGTAGGTGTAGGTGTCGATCTGGCCGTCGCGCGGGCCGCCCTCGTACGCGACGGAGGTCAGCGTGTGCGGTTGAGGTTTGCCCGGTCCGGCGTAGGCGTAGGTCTTGGTGATATCCCCGCTCGCCTGGTGGTCGATCTCCTTGGTGCGGTTGCCGACGGTGTCGTAGGCGAAGGACTGCCAGTACGGTGCGGGTCCGCCGATGATGTTCTGGGAGGGGCCGGTGGCGCAGTCGCCGCTGGTCGTTGTCCAGGCGTCGGTCAGGCGTTGCAGGTAGTCCTGGCGAAAGCACTGCACGTCGGGCGTCTGGCCCGAGGGAGTGTCGGCGATCTTGGTGATGTTGCCGGACGGGTCGTAGGTGTAATTGGTGTCGGCCACCGAGACGGAGGCGGTCTCCTGCTCGAACACCGAGCGGGTGAGCCGGTTGGTGCCCTCGTCGTAGAAGTTGGTCTGCTTGACCCGCTTGAGGCCGGTGGTCATCGTCATGTCGAGGACTTGGCCGAGCTTGGAGTAGGTCGTCGAGGTGACGTAGTTGGTCAGGCCCCGCATGGTGGTGGGGTTGCCGAGCTCGTCGTAGTCGTACAGGAGGGTCTCGCCGAGCAGGCCGCCGGCGGCGGGCAGCACGGTGCGGTGGACGGTGCCGTCGGTGTTGTAGTCGGTTGTGGTCTTGTACGTGCCGGCCAGTCCGCCCTCGGCGGCGGGAATGACGGTCTGGGCGCCGGTGGGCCGGTAGGCGTTGTCGTAGCCGGTCACCGAGCTGGTGTAGGCGTCCATCGCGCCGGTGGCGGCGTTCTTCACGTACCGGGCCGAGGAGGTCGGCTGGCCTTTGATCGCGGTGCCGTCGGCGAGTTTGTCGAAGGTCCACTCGGCGAGCTTGGTTCCGGAGGCGGAGGTGCCGGAGTATTCGGCGGTCTTACGGCCGAGGGCGTCGTAGGTGTAGAACAGGCTGGAGCCGCGGGCGTCGGTGACGGTCGTGAGCAGGTCACTCTTGTCGTCGTAGGCGAGCTTGGCGGTGCCCTTGTCGGGGTCGTCGACCTGGATCATGCGGCCGCGCAGATCATAGTGGTAGGCCCAGATGTTGCCTGCGGTGTCGGTGATGGTGGCGGGCTTGCCTGCGCGGGTGTAGGTGTATTTGGTGGCGTCGTAGTCGCCGGTCGGGGCGTCGCCCTTGTACTGGCGGACCTCGATGGTCTCGCCCTGCCCGTTGAGGATTGTGGTGGTGGGGGTCGCACCGGCGGGCGGGTCGACGCTGATGCGGTCGCCGCCGTAGATCGTGGTGGTGCGCCACTGTTCGGTGCCGCGCTTGCGGAAGATCTGCGCGGTCGGCCACTCCATCCCGTTGTAGACGCTGACGTTCTGTCCGGGGACGTCGTCGTCGCTGGCCGGGACCCACAGCGTGCTGCCCGGGCCGCCTTCGGTGTAGTAGTCGCCGTTGGCCTTGTAGACCAGGCCGCGTGTGTCGTAGAAGGTGTCGTTGATGAGTCGGCCGCCGCCCGGTGCGGGCTCCTGCTTCTGCCGGGGGCGCAGGAGGCCGTCGTACAGGGCGTAGCCGGTGGTGTAGGTGGCGCCGTCGGCGCGCAACGTCGCGGTAGAGACGGCGGTGGGGCCGTCGGCGCGGATCTGGTAGCCGAACTTCATGTTCGGGGTCGCGGCGTAGCTCGCCTTGGCGTGGCCGGGCAGCCAGACGCCGGTGAGCCGGCCGAGTGGGTCGTAGGCCAGGTCGGCGCGTTTGCCGTTGGCGTCGGTGGTGGCGGTGGCCAAGCCCCATGCCGGTTCGATCTCGGTGGTGGTGACGTGGCCGAGGGCGTTGGTCTCCTGCTTGGCGGTGACCAGGCCGGTGGCCGGGGTGTAGGAGGTCTTGGTGGTGGTGCCGTTGGGGTCGTTGACCACCAGGGGGCGGCCGTAGGCGTCGAAGGTGGTGGAGCCGGCGGTGACGTACTGGGGACCGGCGTTCCAGGAGCCGAGTTTCTCGGTCCTGGTGACGTCGCCCTTGGACGGCGCGGCGCCGAACGCCTTGCCGTCGTAGTATTTGCGCACGTCGGAGACCACGTCGCCGGGACGCTCGGGGGTTGCGGTGCACGCCTTAGTGACCGTCTCCACGCGAGTGGCGTAGGAGACCATCCAGCGGGCGGCGTCGCGGGCGTAGGCGGTCCGGATGCACTGGTCATCTTCGTCGGTGGCCTCGTCGCCGAGGTCGTTGACCTGGCTGGGCAGCCCGTCGTTGTTGTAGTCGGTGTCGTTCGCGGTGTATCGCCAACCGCCCGAGGCCAGCGCGGTACGGGCGCGGGATTTGTCGGTGCGCACCATGTGCGCCGTAGTGGTGGCCCAGGAGCGGACGCGTTTGGCGGTCTGCTTGGACCAGTAGCCGGTGATGGTGCCGGTCAGAGCGAGCCCGGAGGGGCCGTCGTAGCGGATCTCCTCGCGGACCCGGCCCTGCAGCGGCTCGGCGTCCTCGACGGCCGTACCCGTGGAGTCGGTGACCTTGACGTCGCGGGTGCCGCCGCCGGACAACTCGTCGCCATCCATGCCGCGGAAGTAGGTGAACTCGGCCTTGGAGCGCTGCTCCCCTGGGGCGCCGCGCAGTACCCGCACCTTGCCGTAGCCGCGCCACTGGGACCAGGTCTTGTACTTCTCCTTGGTCAGCCCGTCGTCGTCATCGTGGTGCCAGGCGCCACCACCGAGGTATTCGTAGGTTTCCAGCACGTCGGGGGCGCCGCCGGTGCGGTCGATCTGCTGGACCTGGGTGACGACGTACTTGTGGAACCAGTCGAGTTTGGGTGAGGTGGCGCCCTCGGGCGACCAGTACTGCGGGTAGCAGCGGCGGGTGTTGGAGTCCGGGTCGGGGGTGTTCCCGGCGGTGCAGTCCTCGTCGGAGTAGGTGATGGACAGGGCGCCGCCGGTCTCGTTGTCGATCGCGGAGACGCGCCACTTGGTCAGCGGCGGTCTGCCTTCCAGGGCGTCGACCCGGTTGGGGCGCTGCACGCCGGCGAACTTCACTGGCGGCAGGGACGCTGTCCCGCCGACCTTGCCGGTGTGCTGGATCCCGGCCAGCCACAGCGCCGCCGCCGTGCCGTCGCCGGGCGCGCGCATCTGCTGGTCGAGGGTCCAGGTGTCGACGTCCTTGTACGCGCTTCCGGACAGCACCTGTGTGGTGACGGACGCCAGCCGTTTACGCGTCCAGAACGTGGGCGAATACCGGTCGAGGCATTTGTCGCCGGAGTCGCAGTTCTGGTCGTAGGGGACGTCCGGCCAGTACTTGGCGTTGTCCTTGGTGAACTTGCTGTCGGCGCAGTCGAAGCTGGAGGTCGGGATGCACCGCTCCTTGACGTCGAAGTTCACCCGGGCCGGGGCCGAGGTGGAGAAGATCGCGTCGGAGCGCTGGCCGTAGTCGATGCGCTTGAGGTAGCCGCCCCGGTCGTAGACGGTGGGGGTGCCGTTGGGAACCCCGTCGGTCAGGGTGGTGACGTCGCGGCGGTAGTAGTTGGTCTCGCGGCCGTACCAGAAGGTGCTGACGGTGCCGTGCGGATCGACGACGTAGTCGAGGTTCCACCGCCAGGCCTGCCGGCACCAGGAGTCGGAGAAGGAATCCTTGTGGCAGGGCTCCCCGTCGTCGTCGCCGAACACCGGGACCGTCCACGCCGACTGGGTCTCGGCCTTGCCGCTCGCCCAGCCCGGCAGGTGGTTGCGGCCGAAGTAGTACTGGGTGCCGTCGGGGGTCGTGACGCGCCAGTACTCGCCGTCGTCGTCGCCGTTGTCGGCGCCCGACAACTTTTCGATCTTGGAGCCGTCGTCGTCCTTCGGCTGCCAGGTGCCGGTGGCGTCGTCCAGGATCAGTTCGGTCGCCTGGCCGTTCAGTGACAGGGTGGCGTTGTGGTTGCCCCAGCACTGGTCGTTGCGCTTGGGCGTCACGCCGTCGTCGGCGCACGCCTTGTACCTGCGCTCGACGAATCCGGGCCAGTAGTCGAAACCCTCGCCGATCCAGGACGCCTGGTTGTTGGTGGCGACCGTACGGCCGTCGATGCTCCCGGAGGAGTAGACGAAGCCGATGTTGGGGGTCGGGCCGCCCGGGGTCGGGGGCAGCCGAAGTGGATAGGACCAGGAGAAGGCGCCGCTCTGGTTGCTGACGCTCCAGGTCGCCGACGGCGACAGCGAGGTGGCCTCGTACGTGCCCGCCGCGCCGGACGGGGCGGCCTCGGCGGCCAGCGTGGTCGCGCCCGCGGCGAGGGCGACGTCGGCGGCCAGCCGGCCGGTCTTGACGTCGTTGCTCGTCGGCAGGGGTGTGCGGGCCTGGCACTCGGGCAGGTCGGGCGTGGTGGCCGCGCACGCCGGGAGTTGGACCAGGCGCAGGCGGGAGGCCCAGTCGCCGCCGATGGCGTACCGGAAGGCCGAGTAGTCGACCTCGACGGATAAGCGAGCCGGGGCGTTCTGGGCGGTGAGCTGGATGCCGAGGCCCTTGATCTGCGATCTGTCGGCGGTGCGTGCGTCGAGCGTGCGCACCTGGACGGTGGTGGCCCCCTGCGCGCCCTTCGATCGGGTGGCGGGCACGGTCCGGCCCAGCCAGACGGGCAGGCTTCCGGCTCGTGACCTGGCCCGGCCGTCGCTCGGCGTGGTCGCGCCCGCTGTGGCGGGGTTCTCCGCGCTCTGGGACGGCGTGTCGCCGGACGCCGGGACGGTCACGGTCGCGGTGCCCGGTTGCGGCCAGGACACGGTGGGCGCGCCCTTGAGGTCGTATCCGGCGCCCGGGTCCGTCAAGGGCCCGCGTGCCTTGGCGGTGCGGCCGGGCACCGGATGTTGCTCCTGGGCCTGCTGCCAGGCCGGGTCGTCGGTCGCCTGCGCGGCGATCGGCGCCGTCAGCGTTGCCGGCACCACGACGGCCAGGATGGCGGCGATCTGGATCCAGCCTCGCCTAGAACCGGACACGGCTTTCCTCCCGAGGGGGCGTCGGTGAGCGTGTGGAGCGTGGGGTCTAGCCGTCGATGGGCAGGTTCATCGCGATGTTGATGACCTGCCGGTCGGTCAGGGTGCCGGTGTAGGCGCGGACGTCGTCGATGTCGCCGCTGAAGTAGTCCACGGCGGCGCTCTTGTACTTGGCGCGGCCGATCTGCAGGGCTCCTGCCGCCCATCCGCCGGTGACGGGACGCTGGTCGTTGAGCTGGCCGTTGACGTACAGGCGGATCTGCTTGGCTTGCTCGTCGTAGACGCCGGTCAGGTGGGTCCAGGTGTTGAGCGCCGAGCAGTCGATGGGCTCGGCCGAGGTGGCGTGCGTCAGGGTGCCGCTGGCGGCGTCCGGGGTGGTTGAGAACGACCAGTGCGGCACTGCGACGCCGTTTTCGGCGATGAGCCGGTAGCCGAGGTAGAAGGAGCTGTAGGTGGCTCCGTCCTGGGCCAGGACGGTCATCGCGTGGCTCGGCAGCACGCAGGTGTCGTCGCCTGACAGGCGCACCCAGGCCGTCACGGCGTAGCTGTGGTCGGTGCGGAGTGGCGCCGAAGGGGTGGCCGCGTAGCCGGTGGTGCCGTTCAGGCTGAGTGCGCCGCCGCCGTCGAAGCCGTCGCCGGTCCAGGCGGCGCCGCCGCCGAGCGCTGCGGGCCAGCGGCTGTCGGTGGAGTTGACCGCCGTGGTGCCGGTAGTCTCCTCGAACTTCCACCAGCCGCGCTGGATGGGCGGCTGTTTGGCCATGGCGGCGATCTCGTTGCCGAGCGCGGGGTCGTTGACGGTACGCGGGTCGTCGGACAACTCCCGCTGCCAGATCTTCACCTCGTCGATGTCGCCGGCGAAGTTCTCGATGTAGCTGCCGTGCGACTGCACCCGCCCGAGCTGCAGCGGTCCGGTCGCGTCCCACGGCGGGTACGGGAAGGCGCCTGTCGTCGTTTGCAGGATGCCGTTGACGTACAGCCGCAGCTGCCGTTCCGGCGCGTCCCACACCCCGGTCAGATGTGTCCAGATCCCGGTCGTCGGCTCGTCGTCGCTGATCGCCCGCACGATGGTCATGTCGTCGACGTCGGCGTTGAACTTGCTGAAGATCCACCGTTTGTAGCCGGAGGAGTAGTAGAGCTGGAAGCCCGTGCCTCGGACGGCGTTCTGGCTGATCACGGTGGAGTTCTTGGTCTTGTCGTTCAGCAGTACCCAGGCCGAGACGCTCATGCTCCTGTTGGTGTGCACCACCGGGCCGTCCGTGCTGCCGTACCCGGTGCTGCCGTCCAGGCGGACTCCGCCGGCCACGCGGCCGCCTGCCCAGGTGGTGCCACCGGCGAGCGTCAGGGGGTGGGTTGTCGCCGCGGAGTCGGCCGCCGTGGTGCCCGCGGTCTCGTCGAGCCGCCAGTGGCCCTCGGGGCCGAAGCCTGCGTTGACGTAGAAGCTGTAGACGGCGGGGGTCTTGCCGACGTTGCCCGCCCGGTCCACCGGGAAGACGAACAGGGCGTTGAGCCAGTCGTGGCGGGGTGCGAGCCGCATGTTGACGGAGGTCTGCCCGGCCGGGATCGAGATCTGGGTGGCGGGGGTGGCCAGCGCCGGGTCGTCGAGCGCCCATCGGAAGGCCGACACGTCGCTCTCGCCGTCGCCGGGAGCCAGCGTGAATCCGCCCGCCCAGCCCACGCTGCCCTGCCAGACATCCGGAGTGTTCGGCGGATAGTCCAGGGAGGTCACCTTGGGCAGGGTGACGGGGTCGACGGTGTCCACGGCGAACTCACACCACTTGCTCCACGCGCTGGAGTCGGTGCCGTCGTAGGCCTTGACCCGGTAGGCGTAACTGTGGCCGGTGACGAGCCCGGCCAGCTTGACCGAGTGGTCGGTGGCCGAGGTGGTGTACTTGTAGGCGGTCCTGCCGTCGCCCGGCATGGTCGAGGTGATGTCGTCCCACACGCCGGTGGCGGTGTTGTAGTGGTGCAGGACGAACTCCGCCCGTACGCCGTCGTTGGCCTTGTCCGGGTCGTAGATCCGGGCCTTGAGCTGGAGCGGATTGGCCGCGTCACCGGCGTTGACCGCCGGTCGGGCCGCTCCGGTGACGCAGGGCGTGGCCGGGTAGGTGCCGATCCCCGACGGTGCCGCCGGCGGGGTGTTGTAGTCGATGACCAGCTTCGGAGCGCTGCTGAAGCCCTTCCACCCCCACACGCCGCTGCTGCTGTCGTTGGAGTCCCTCAAGCCGAACGTCGTGTTCGACCAGCCGCTCTTGGCGGCCTTGACGATCGCGCCGGTGACGTTGAACTCGATGCCCTTGTCCGGGCAGGAGGAGCTGTAACCGGCGTCGGAGGCCACGCTGCCCAGATGGTCGCTCCAGGACGGCTGGCGGTTCCAGGTCGTCGAGGTGGAGATGCCGCCGGTGAGCCAGAGTTGCACGGCCTGCGGGTCAGAGGTGCAGCCCCAGGACTTGATCTGCGTGATGCGGAAGGTCGCCTTGAGGATGTGCTTGCCGTTGACGTTGTTGGAGTCCATCCGGAAGAACGACCGCTTGAGGCCGCTGCCGTAGTTGCCGGCTTCCGGCATGTGGCTGGAGTTCCAGTACTCCTGGGCGGGATAGGACTTGTCCACGTATGTCCAGGCCAGCTTGGAGCCCGACCACTGCGGGTCGATGTAGACGGGGAACGTCGTCTCAGGAGCGGTCAGCAGGCTCTTGTCCGGCGTGATCGCGAGACGGTCCCCTGCCAGGTCCACGCCCATGACCGCCTGCCTGGCCGGCTCGGCTTTCAGCGAGGCGGGAGCGGCCGTCGCGCCTGAAGAGTCCCACATGCGTGGCGCGGGCGCGTGGAACACCTCGGTCCCCGACTCGGTGACCGCGCTCAGGCCGCCGGTCGCCGTCTTGCGCACGTTCAGCCCGTTCGCGCGCAGGCCGAAGGCGAGCTGGTTCAGCGCGGGGTTGGCGGCGGCCTGCCTGGACTTGACCACGAGCACCTCGGAAAAGCCGAGCACCGACGCGGTCACCTTCAGGTCCACGCCCGGCAGCACCTCGGCATACGTCGCGGTGTCACCCTCAAGGGACGGCTTGGGCAGGCTTCCCGGCCAGGTCATCGCGACCGAACGCCCGTCCTCTCCGATGGCGGCCAGCGGGGCCCTCCCGCCGCCGGAGAACCTCAACTCCAGCGGCGTCGCCACCGTCCGCACGCTCCCGTCCGCGGCGAAGACCAGACTCGGGTCGACGTCGGCCCAGCCGGTCCCGCGCCGTACCCGCTCGGGCAGCGCCGAGGTCTGCGAGGTGAACGTGCCGTCGGGGTTGGCGAACACCTGGCGGTTCTCCGTACGCAGAGCCCAGACCTCGACTTGCTGCTTCGTGTCGCGTGCGCGGTCGAGGGCTTGCCGTTCCGTCTGCGCGGGGACATCCCCCGTCGCCGCGCGTACGGGCGTCGTCGTCACGGCTACGGCGACCAGACAACCGGCCATCAGCGACAAGACGACGGCAAGGAGACCACGACTGGTACGGCGGCGCATGAAGCCTCCAGAGAATCGGCGTGACGGATTTCCACGGAGTACTCATCGGTGCCCGCCGCAGGGAAGGTGCCGGCGATCCGAAACGCGACCATTCTGAAACAGGCCGATCGAACCGGCGTCAACCTGCCGGATGAAGATCGCTGCAACCTCTGCCGTAGGGCGCCGGCCCGGCGGGTAAACCAGCGCGGTAGGCAGGCCGCCGGTCTACCGCACAGGTCGTCGTTCTGATCAATCGGGGTGGTGCATGAGAGGTGGAGCGGTTGGCGGCTAGCATGCGCTGATGCACGCAAAGGTGCTGTCGTCCGTGCGACGGCTCGCCGTGAGGAATCCCTTTATCGTCGACCTGCTGTTCAGCCTGCTGGTCACCGGTGCCACGCTGGCCTTCGCGGCCGCGCTCAGGGCGGGGGCAGGCGACTGGGAGTACGCGCGGCGTGCGATGGACGCCGTGGGCGTAGGGCTGACCCTGGTGGGCAACCTCGCCTTGGCGTGGCGGCGGAAGGCGCCGCTCATTGTGCTGGCGATCTCCTGCACCGCGACGGCTGTCTTCCACGCGGCCGGCTACAACGCCAGGCTCAACGACGTGGCGCCGCTGCTGGCCCTCTACACCGTGGCCAGCCGCCGGCTCCCGGCCGTGTCGCTCCCGTGCGCGCTGGTGGTGGCGGGCCTGTGGTGGCACGCCGCCATCCTCGGCCCGGACGACTTCATCTGGCCGAACATCGCGCAGACGAGCGTCATGGTGGCGGTCGCGTGGTCGTTCGGCACCAGCACCCGGATGCTGGTCGAGCGCAACCGGCGGCTGGCCGAGCTCAGCGCCCGGCTGCGCCGGGAGCAGGAGGACCGGGCCCGGCGGGCCGTCACCGAGGAACGGGTGCGCATCGCCCGCGAGCTGCATGACGTGGTCGCCCACCACATGTCGGTCATCGTGATCCAGGCCGGGCTGGCCCGGTACGTCTTCGGTTCCGACCCCACCACCGCTCGTGGCGCGCTGGCCACCATCGCCGACACCGGCAGCGAGGTCATGGGCGAGATGAGACGGCTGCTGGCGGTCTTACGCGTGGACGCCGACGACGACCCTGACGCCGACAACTATGCCCCCGCGCCCGGCCTGCAACGGCTCGGAGCGCTGGCCGAACGGGTACGCGCCGCGGGAGTGCCGGTGGAGGTGTCGATCACCGGCTCGGTGCGCCCGCTGCCACCCGGCATCGACGTGTGCGCCTACCGGGTCGTGCAGGAATCCCTTACCAACGTGCTGAAACACGCGGCCCCGGCCACGGCGCGCATCCGCGTGCACTACGGAGCCGAACTGGAACTACGCATCAACGACGACGGAGCCGGGCCATCCGCCACCCCCGGAAGTGACGGCCACGGCTTGATCGGCATGCGCGAACGCGTCAAGCTCTACAAGGGAACGATCAAGGCCGGACCCCAACCCTCGGGCGGATTCGAGGTCGTGGTCACCCTGCCTCTGTCGTCCCCGGGCCAAGACAATCGGCCCGCCGAGTCGCACGGTGAGCCGAACACATGATCAACGTACTCGTCGTCGATGACCAGATCCTCGTCCGCGCCGGCCTGGCCGCGCTGATCCGGGCCGCGCCCGGCCTCGACGTCGTCGGGGAGGCGGCGACCGGTGAGGAGGCCGTGGCCCTCGCGGCGGCCACCCGGCCCGAGGTGGTCCTCATGGACATCAGGATGCCCGGCATGAACGGCGTCACGGCCACCGAGCACATCCTGGCGGCCGGCCCCGTACAGCCGCCGCGGGTGCTCATGCTGACCACGTTCGACCTCGACGAATACGTCTACCACGCGCTGCGAGCCGGCGCGTCGGGCTTCCTGCTCAAGGACACGCCGCCGGAGCGGCTCATCGCCGCCATCCACACCGTGGCCTGCGGCGACATGTTGTTCGCGCCGAGCGTCACCCGTCGGCTGGTCGAGGCGTACACGCAGCACGCCGGCCCGAGCACCGCCACCCGGCCCACTCCGATACTGGACCTCCTCACCTCGCGTGAGGCGGAGGTGCTCAAGCTGGTCGGGCATGCGCTGTCCAACACCGAGATCGCCACCCGGCTGTGCGTCAGCGAGGCCACGATCAAAACTCACCTCAACCGGGCCATGACGAAGCTGAACCTGAGCAGCCGCGCGCAGGCTGTGGCCATGGCGTACGAGTCCGGCCTGGTCACCCCGGGCCGGGAGACCGCCACGCCCGCATGACGTCTGAACTGCCAACTCTCCTCACCAAGCAGGACGACGGCGCGGCCGTCGGACCGGATGCCCATGATGGTGACCTCCGGGCCATGACGTGGACCCGGCCCCGGTTCTCCCCTGGAACACCACCTGAGCAGAGGCGTTCGCGGAGGTTGGCATCGGTTGGTGCCCGTGGCACGATCGAGCGCTGTCAGGGAGATCATGGCGTTCGGGTCCGGGAGGGGGATGAGCGAGTCATCGGCGGGGCCACGCGGCCATCAGAGCGGGGCCCATCGTGCGGCCCAGGTCGGGCTGGTGGCGGGGCTGTGCGCTGTGGTCGTTTCGGGATTGCTGCCCTGGGTCGCGCCGGCCCGGCCGGGAACAGCCGTACAGGCCGAGGGATTCCTTCCGGGTTTCGGCAAAGCCGTGGCCGGCCATCTGGGGCTGTCCTATCTGGACGTTCATCGCGCTGTTCCGGTGATGCTCCTGGTGACGTTCGGGTTCTCGGGTGGCGCGATCATCGCGTCGTTGCTGGCGGTGATCGCCCTGTTCCGGTCGTCAGGTGGCGTTCATGTGGTGGGCGCGGTGCTCGCTGCCGTGGACGTTGTCGCCTGCGGTGCGGCCGTCGTGCCGTCTCATGCCGATCTGGTCCCCGGTATCGGGCCGGTGGCGGGCGCGTTCGGATTCTTCGTTCTCGCGATCTGCCAGGCGGTGCTGGCGTGGGGAGAACCAGGCGCTCGTGCAGGTCGGCGACTGAGACCTTAGGGAGTGATCGACGGCGCCTCGACCCCTGGCCGACCATGCGTTCGAGCCTGGCACGTACGCTCTCGCCGTACCTGGGCTCCACGCCGATGTTCAGCAGCCCCTCCGGAGTTTCCCGAAATGGCACGCTTAATGGTTCCTCTCACCCCATCCGACCCGCGGCGTTTGGGTCGTTACTGGCTGGCCGGCCGGCTGGGCG